>JALZCF010000379.1 GCA_030863245.1 Chloroflexota bacterium | reverse complement strand
GCGCTCATCGTTTTTCTCCCGCTCTTCCGATACAGCCTCGAAGCGCCGGAGCGATTCTGGTATCGCAGTGCCTCACGGGCGACAGAGGGAGTCAACGGGAGTGTATTGGAGGTCTTTCTACTCAATGTTCGTAACGCTGCATTGATGTTCCACGTGCGTGGAGACGAGGTGTGGGTGAATACGCTTCCGTACGATCCGGTGCTGGATCGCATCACGGGAACATTCTTCCTGCTCGGCGTCGGCATCGTCCTCTGGGTCGCGCTGCGTCGGTGGCGTGCTGTGGACCTCACCTTCTTGCTCTCGTTGCCTATCCTGCTTCTTCCTAGTATCCTGGCCCTCGCCTGGCCACGTGAGAACCCAAGTGTCGTTCGGGCAGGGGGCGCGCTGCCCATTATCATGATCATGGCCGCGCTGCCGCTGCACGCTGTTTTGTCTTCAATCTTGGGCCCAGTGACCACCACGCGGCTTCTGCACAGCCGAATTCCTACCCGTCTACGCCATGCGTCACACTCTGTGGCACTTCTTGCACTTCCCCTACTCTTCGCCGCAGTTGCATATTTGAACGCTCGGGTATACTTTGGACCGTATGCGCGAGAGTATGATCGAAAGTCATGGAATTCTTCCGAGGTGGCCCAAATCATTCTGGAGCACGAGGAACAGATTGGCGGTGTGGAGCATGCCTACGTTCAGAGTTGGCCTCACTGGATCGACACGCGTAATGTCGCGTTTAACCTGGGGTACCCTTGCTGGAACTCCGTGCTCTTCGACACACATTATCTAATCAACCCCTATACGCTGCCAAGCGAGCCGCACATGGTCATTCTCAATCCCGAGGACCACAAGACGCTTACCCTTCTCGAGCACTTCTGGAGTGGCGCGACTGTCGAGCGTTTCGATAGCCGCGTGCCAGGTAAGGAGTTTGTTGTTGTGATTCATCCGGATTATGTAGCCGTCAACCAAGGAGATTAGTAGGGAAGGGTAGGGTAGCATTCTACCATTTCGTTTTATGAGTCAACTTCCACCAGCTACGCAAAAACAGGACCTGCGGGCAGCCGCTCTGGCTCTCGGTGCACTGTTACTAGGGTTATTTAGCTTCTTCTGGGCAAACCGCCATCCAGAGTATATCTGGGATGGCCCTATCCTCCTGATAAGTGCTGCCCTCCTTCTCTTCTTTGCTGTCCGTCGCGCGTCACCTGTTACAAACAGCGCAGGGGCGGAAGTTCAGGCGTTGACACAACAGATCCGGAACCCGCTAGCAGAGGTGTCCACCTGGCGTATTGTCATCTTTGGCGTGAGCGTGATGCTGACGCTCCTGCTGCTGCGTGCTCTAGCCGCACTACAACCCCCTGTCAATTATGACGGTGCTGTTCTGCTGTGGTTGGCTGCCATCGTCTCCTTCTTGCTTGCCGTCGCGCCGCCTGTTAGTCGCCCCCGCGAAGAATGGTCTCTCTGGTGGGAAGTGCACCGCAACGTCCTCCTGATTCTCGGTGCTATCGTGCTGGTAGCCTTCGCACTCAGAGTCTCGCACATTGGCACGATTCCCGCGACGGTGGGCGGGGACGAGGGCTCGCAGGGTCTGGAGGCCCTGCGCGTCATCTCTGGGGAGATCCGCAATCCGTTTACGACGGGATGGCTTGGCGTGCCAAGCATGAGCTTCTTCTACAACAGCATCACGATCCGCTTGCTCGGGCCAACCATTACCGCGCTTCGCCTCCCTTGGGCCATCGTGGGAGGTATCACGGTGTTGACGACCTTCTGGCTCGTGACTCGCCTGCGTGGCCTTACCCTAGGCTTGATGACCGCCGCCCTGCTGGCAACCTATCATTACCACATCCACTTCTCGCGCCTCGGCTCCAATCAGATCGCCGATCCTTTCTTCGTGAGTCTTGCGCTTCTCTTCCTCTACCGTGCCCGCGACCGAAATAGCCCTCTAGATTGGGCGATGGTTGGTATCACAGTCGGGTTGGCGCAATACTTCTATGCGGGTGCACGCCTGACGATGGTTGTGGTGGGCCTCTGCTTGCTCCACTTCTTCTGGACGAGTCGGGAGCGATGGGAGGTGCTGCGTGATCTGGTAGGCGGAGCTCTAACCATGGTGGGTGCGGCCGTCATCACAGCCGCACCGATGATCCACTATGCGATCCGCTTCCCAAATGATTACAATGCGCGGCTCAATCAAGTAGGGTGGATTCAGAGCGGCATCTTTGCCGCCGAGGTAGAGAGCAAGGGATTGCTGACGGCACTTTGGGATCAGTTTCACCGTGCCTTTCTTGCCTTCAATGTGTATCCCGATCGAACGCCGTGGTACGGCAGCCCAGAGCCCCTCATGGATGGTATGTGGGGCACGCTTTTTATGTTAGGGCTGCTCTACACCACCTTCCGCCTCTTCACGCCCCGTGGGGACCGCCGCCTTTTCCCCCTTGTCATCTGGTGGTGGAGCGGGATGATCCTGGGCGGTGTGCTGACGGAGAGCCCGCCCTCCACGCAGCGTCTGATCGTACTCGCGCCGCCCGCCTGCTTCTTTATCGCGGTCATTCTCTTACGGGTCGGACAGCATTGGCAGGAAGCGTTTGGTGACCACCGACCGCGTGAGCTGGCTGCGCTGTTAACGATCGTCATATTGGGGTTAAGCGCGTCGAGTATCCACTGGTATTTCGGGGAGTTCACCCCCATGCGCTGTAACAGTGGATCGACCTGTTATGGAAGTCTTAATGGCGAGATCGCCACCTCACTAGGCAAGTATCTCGCCCGCGAGATGGAGTCAGAGCAGCAGGTAGTCATGCTTGGCCCACCTCAGATCTATGTCGGCTTTGGGACGATTCCATACCTGGAACCACGGGCGTCGGAGGGAATCGACGTCCATGAGCCGCTAAGCTCGCCTCCGACGTCTGACAGCTTGGGCTTAGAACCAGACAAACGCCCGCTCTTTGTCGCGACGCCTGCCCGGCGCGACGAACTGCTGCTTGCGGAAGAGGCGTTTCCAGGTGGGCGGCGCGTCAATGTGAAAGACAGGTACGGGAAGATACTCTTCTCAATGTATGTGCCGTAGTGTAGTATGGGAAAACCGGTACCCAGCAGGATCGTCGTGAGCCTGCAATCTCACGAGGGTGTTGAACTGTCGTGGAATCATTTCTAGAAAAACGGGAGCGAGTTACAGCCGAGGGGCGCCGTTGGATTACAGCGTTTCTAACGGTAATGGCGGTATTGTTGGCAGCATTCGGCCAGCGGCGCTTCAACCTGGAGCCGACACCTATTGGCGAGGGGTTACTCTTCTACTTGCTTGCTGCCCTTAGCCTCGTGGCTGCACGTGTAGCACTTCGTCCTCCCGTCACGACGTCTGCAGAACGAGACGGTGAGGCGATCGTGGTGCAAGCGTGGCCCTATCGTCCAGGTATGACGTGGCGTTGGGGTGTGACGCTCATCGGGATCGCGCTATGCGGGGTTGTGCTGGCGGGATTGCACCGCATCCCAGAGCCCAGCCCGCCGACAACTTCCTACGCCATCCATTTCTGGGCCTGGATAGCGGCGATTGTGTTGGTTGCGGGCCCATGGCTCGTGGCGTGGCGCTTCGAGCAAGGTTGGTGGACAGAGGCACGCACCTGGATACGCACTCATCGTTGGGAGATGGCAGCGCTTGGGATCATTACTCTCCTCGGTGCGTGGCTGCGCTTCTATAACCTCGGCAGCGCTCCTTTTTCCATTAGTGGGGATGAGGGCAGCATCGGGTTGGAGATCCAGCGAGTTCTCTCTGGCGATCTGCAAAACCCCTTCAGCCTGATGTGGGGCACCCACTCCACAATGGTCGGTTTCATCATGGCCGGGTTCGCACGGCTCTTCGGCTTCTCTGTCGACTCCCTTAGAGTGATGAGTGCGCTTGTCGGAACTGCGGCGATCCCAGCCCTCTTCGTCCTGGCGTGGCACATCAGTGGGCGACGCGTCGCCTTGATTGCAGCCCTGCTGCTTGCTACCTTCCCCTACCACCTACATTACAGCCGTGTAGCGTTGCCTATTGCCTGGGATACCTTTACCTACCCCGCAGCACTGGGTGCTTTTTGGTGGGGAATGCGCCGTGATTCACAGTCGCTCTACCCTTTTGCGCTGGCAGGCCTCATTGGTGGCTTCGGGCAATATCCCTACACCGGCTCGCGGTTGCTGCCCATCCTGATTGGCATCTTCCTACTTACCCTAGCGCTTTTCGAGCGGGAGTGGTTGCGCCGAAAGGGGAGTGGCCTGATTGTGATGGCCCTTGTCTTCCTCGTCGTCGCGAGTCCCCACTACCTCACTGGCCTGCGCGACCCGGATGCCTTCAACGCGCGTCTGAATCAAGTGGGCATCCTGCAAAATGGTTGGCTGGAAGCGGAAAGTGCGATTCGAGGAGAGGGGGAGTTGCTGATTCTCTGGGATCAATTCCGGCGTGCGCTCTTTGGCTTTGCCTTCTTCGACGATCGAACCTCGACTTGGGGACCTGGGACACCGCTCGCGCCCCCGTTGCTGAGTCTAGGGCTCTTTTTCGGACTCGCGGTTTCGCTGCGCCGTTGGCGTGAGCCCGGCATCTGGCTGTTGCACGGTTGGTTCTGGGCTGTCATTCTGACCGGCGGTGTGCTTACCCTCGACCCGCCCTCAAGTAACCGTCTGGTCGCAATCACGCCCGTCGTTAGCCTCTTCGCAGCAGCCGGGTGGAACGCCGTTGCCACAGCACTGGCAAGTGCCCTCCCAAGCGACAAACGCTCTGTGATTGGTGCACTCGTGGCTGGCCTACTCGTGGGTGCAACTGCCCTTGCCGGGGTGTATGCCCATCAGCGCTACCTGGATAGTAACCGTTTCGGCGGAAACGAAGCACTGATCGCGACCATGGTGGGCCGCGATCTAGCCCAGCGACCGCAAAACACGACCCTGATCATGCTCACTCCGCCTAGGCTCTACGCCGATATCTCGCCCTTGGCCCTCCTTACACCAGGCTACCATCGTCACAATGTCACAGAACCACTCACTGCACCCTTGGTTAACCTTCCCGCCTCCGGCGACCTCATGTTCGTCATCCTGCCCGAGCGCGCGGAAGAGATGCATATCATCCTCCAGACCTTCCCACAGGCCCAGCCTCGCGAGGTGCATGCGCCTGACAACGCTGAGCTGCTCTATCATCAAATAGTAGTGGACCAATAAACCACACGAAATAGATCGCCTTCCGCAATTACATCATTCCGCATTCCGCACTCCGCACTCCGCATTCCGAAATAGAAAGGATTCATCATGGCCCGACGAAAAATCCGACACGTCCGAATCACCTGTCCGCATTGTGGGAAGGATGTCACCGTCCAACCGCCGCGAGGCTTCCAACGTGCCATTCCCTGCCCAAATTGCCGGATCCCTATCGCCGTGGAGTACATCACTCCCCCAGAGGAGGAGGCGTCGACACAAATGAATGAGGATGTCATTACCCCTGAGACACCTGAGGCGCAACAGAGCGAGAGCGCTACTACCCCTGAGGTGCAACAGAGCGAGGAGAGGGAATCTTCGTGAAAGATGAGGTGGAATTTGCAATCTACCCGTCGCCTGTGCTACAACGTGTCAACTTATAAATTGCCTACAACGGGGACGATCGCCCTTCGGTACTCGCCCCCGTTTCTTTTGATGTTAGAGAATCGATCGTTAGAAGGTTAGACGTTGGACGCAAGCTCGTCCTGACGGAGGTTCGAGGACTGAGGACTTGTTATGAGCGAATCTACCCTGCCGGGCCGCCCGGTTGTCTCAGAGCCGTCCTTCGGTAGCGCGCGGAAGTTGCTCCAGCGCTTAGGAGCCCTGCTATCGGCGCGTACGATGGTGCCTTTCTGGCTGGGAGTGATCCTGGTGCTAGGTGCCTTCTTTCGCTTTACCGGTGTGGATTGGGACGAGGGCCATCATCTACATCCGGACGAGCGCTTCCTCTCGACGGTACTCAGTGACACACAGTGGCCAGAGGAGAATTTCCTTCGCACCTACTTCGACGAGGCGAACTCTAAGCTGAATCCTCGCAACGTAGGCAAGACCTTCTTCGTCTACGGCGATTTCCCGATCGTCTTTACCAAGGGCGTCACGGTTGCGTTAGACAACTGGATGCCGCGCGCGGATGGGCAGTCGTGGCAAGGGTATGGCCATAACTATAGGGTCGGGCGCGTCATCGATGCGCTGATGGATATCGGCACGATGCTTGCGCTCTTCCTGCTGGGCCGCCGTCTATATCGCGATGCCCGTATCGCCCTGCTCGGCACGCTCCTCTACGCGGGTATGGCCCTGGCGATCCAGCAGGCACATTTTTTTGTGGTCGATCCCTTTACAACCTTCTTCGTCACCGTTGCGCTCTACTTCATGGTCCGTGTCTTCCAGGAAGGCAGGCTGCTAGATTACGTGCTGGCCGGCACCTTTGTCGGCATCTCCCTCGCTACCAAGCTGTCCGTCTACAGCCTCGCACTCGTCATGGTTGCCGTGGCTGGCTACCGCTTCTACGTGGAGTCAAAGGATCGAGGGAGTGAAGCCGCTCTGGAGCGAGTGACCGTACGGCTGGTGCTATCTGGCGTGGCCGCCCTGGTAATGGTGCGCATCTTCCAGCCTTATGCCTTTTCAGGGCTCTTCGAGATTGCACCACGATGGTGGGCGAACGCACAGGAAGCACGTGCTTGGGTATCGGGCGAGCGGGACGCGCCCTTCGCGCATCAATGGACCGACCGGACCATGCTCTGGTTTCCATGGAAGAATATGGTACTGTGGGGCATGGGACTTCCCCTGGGCCTCGCCGCTTGGACAGGTTGGGCAGCGGCGCTAGGGCAGATAGTGCGCCGGCAGAAGTGGATCCACCTCGTGCCGGTTGTCTGGATCGGCGTGCTCTTCTTGCACATGGGGACGCAGTGGGTCAAGTCCATGCGCTACTTCCTGCCCATCTACCCGACACTCGCTCTGATGGCAGCGTGGTTCCTCATCTGGCTGTGGGATCGGGCCCAGCCCACCCAGGCTGAGGTTCTCTCGAATCGGGGTCTCTTCGCGTGGACACGTGTCAAAGCAGGGTTACTGATCGGGGTCATCACTGTGGCAACGCTCATCTACGCATACGGCTTCACGAGCATCTACACGCGCCCGCACACACGCGTGGCGGCCTCGGCGTGGATTTACGAGAACGTACCGCCTGGCTCCGTTGTCGCGAATGAGACAGTATGGGATGATGGGTTACCGCTGCGCCTTGCGGAGTATCCTGATCCCGGCCAGCTGTTCCAAACACGAATTCTACCCCCGACTGTCGATCCTGCTACGCTGCCCGAGGCGGAGCGTCAGGCGCTGCTGGTAGATACGACGCTCAACATCACGGACGAAGATGATCCGGGCAAGTGGTACGGGCGCCCGGATGAGATGGGTAACATCCAACCTGGTATCCTCGATAAGTTGGACCAGATCGAGTACTACTTCATCTCCTCCAACCGCCAGTATGACTCCATGAAGCGCCTGCCGATGCGCTTCCCGGCCGTCATCAACTTCTATGATGCGCTCTTCTCGGGTAGGTTGGGCTTCGAGAAAGTCGCAGAATTCACCTCGTACCCACACTTCCTCGGCATCCCGTTGCCCGACCAGGGGGCGGAAGAGGCCTGGCATGTCTACGACCACAACCGGGTGCAGGTCTGGCGAAAGACGGATGCGTATAGCCGAGAGAAGGCTGAAGCGCTCATCCTGGGTGATGTGGAATGGGACGAGATCCGCCAGCTCTGGCCCAGAGATGTGGCAGGTTGGAAGGGGAATCTGAAGTTGACTGCAGCCGAGCAGGCGGTATACGAAAGGAGCGGTACCTGGTCCCAGCTCTTCGACCGCAGCTCCCTCCAGAATCGCATGCCAGTTATCGCCTGGGCGCTGCTGCTGGAGCTGCTCGGCCTGATGGCCATCCCGTACCTGCTCGTCGTGGGACGGGGACTGCCGGAGCGCGGCTACACCTTCGCCAAGGCGCTAGGCCTCCTTCTCGTCGGCTGGCTTATCTGGATGCTGGCTAGTCTGAAGTTGGTAACCTTCACTGTGGGTGGGATCCTGTTGGCGATGGGTATCGTAGGAGCCGGAAGCGTGCTGCTGACGCTCCGAGCCAGGCGCGGTCGCTCGCTGCCCACCCTCCTCCAAACCTGGTGGCAGCGGGACGGACGCATCTTCTTGATCGCGCAGGCGGTTTTCTGGGGTTTCTTCTTACTTGTGCTTGCCATCCGCTGGGCGAATCCCGACATCTGGCATCCCGACATGGGCGGCGAGCGGCCGATGGACTTTGCCTACCTCAATGCCGTCATCAAGAGCCCCTACTTCCCTCCTATGGACCCCTGGTTCGCGGGCGGCTATATTAACTACTACTACTTCGGCTTCGTCCTTGTTGCCACACTCATTAAATTGACTGGCATCGTCCCAGCCATCGCCTACAACCTAGCCCTCCCAACCCTCTTCGCCATGCTCGCCGCCGGCGTCTGGGGCGCCGCCCTAGCCCTCCTCGTCCCCCTACGCCGACGGCTGACCGACGACACATCCCGCTCCCCGCTCCCCGCTCCCCGCTCTCCGGACTTCACCTTCGCAACCCTTGCCGCCCTCTTCGTCGCTGTCATCGGTAACCTGGGTGAGCTGCAGGTGCTTACAAGTGGGCTGACGCAACTCAGCACACTGAACTTCCGGAGCGGTATCCCAGGGCTGGAGACAATGGTCAAGTCGCTGGACGGTCTCATCCGGGGGATGATCATCGGGGGACAGATGTTGCCCGGTCGCATGGAGTGGCCCTACTGGAACGCGACGCGGATCATTCCTGAAACGATCAACGAGTTACCGTGGTTCACTTTCCTCTACGCTGACCTGCACGCGCACCTGATGGCATTGCCCTTCACGGTACTTGCCATCGGCCTCGCCCTCGCGTTCGTGCGCGCGCCGCTCGGTGAGGGGTGGTTGGCGGAGGCATTACGGCTGGGTTTGCTGGCGCTGGTGATCGGCGCGCTCTGGCCCATCAACACGTGGGATTTCCCGACCTACGCCCTGGTAGCCTTTGCTGGGCTTGGCCTTCGGGAGTGGCGGCGTGAGGGGGCAATCACGCTGCGCGCTATGTTTGCGGTCATGTGGCGCTGGGTGTTGGTGTTGCTGCTCGGACGGCT
Source organism: Chloroflexota bacterium (assembly GCA_030863245.1). Lineage (GTDB taxonomy): Bacteria > Chloroflexota > Anaerolineae > Ardenticatenales > Ardenticatenaceae > JALZCF01. Next base: position 5,328 of record JALZCF010000379.1, on the reverse strand, counting down.
ACTCTTCCAGCCCTTCCACGCGAACTACGGTGCGGCGTACAGCAGTATTGAACGGTGGCGGGGAGCGCGGACCGGCATGGCAGATTTTCTCATCGTGCATGGCTTCTTCCTCTTCACGATTTTCTTCGCGCTGGTGAGTGACTTCCTCTATGGTCATGGACACAATGGCGCGGTACGCCTGATTCGCTTCCGCCTACGTCGACTGCTCAACCGTCCTGCCGCCACCCTTGCCGAGCGCGTGGTGCACCCCTCCCTCGGGACGCAACTCGCGCTGTCCGGCACGGTGATGAGCGTGATAGCAGCGCTTGCCCTCCTGCTGCTGGGTTGGGGCGCTTCAGGGCTGTCGCTCTTCCTGCTTACGCTTGCCCTCTTGCTTTTCTTCCGTAGACGGCCGCAGCCGCTCTGGCAGATGGCTCTCTTCTTCATCATCCTCGGGCTAGGGTTGACGCTGGCTGTCGAGGTGATCGTGTTGAGGGGCGACATCGGCCGGATGAACACCGTCTTTAAGTTCTACCTACAGGTCTGGGTGCTGTGGGGCATCGCGACGGCTATCGGTGCAGCGCTCATCTCTCGTCACCTGCCGCGTTGGATGCCTGAGTGGCGCACGGTGTGGCGCTTTGGCTTTGTGCTGCTCTTCGGCGTTACCCTCCTCTACCCTGTCTTTGCCACCTATGCCAAGATCAACGATCGCTTCGACCGCTCGGTCGGTGCGACGTTGAACGGCGCGGCCTTCATGGAGAAGGCGATCCTTTACGATCGTGATCAGACGATGGAGTTGAGGGGGGACGCGGATGCGATTCGCTGGATGCAGGAGGAAGTGCCTGGCTCCCCTACCGTCGCAGAGATGCAGACCTACGATCGGCTATACGGTTGGGGCAACCGCTACGCGATGTGGACCGGCAACCCGGCGATCATCGGTTGGCACTGGCACCAGCAGCAGCAGCGTGCTGCTGCCAACGCCGACGAGGTGATGGAGCGCGTCAACGATGTCCAGCAGAACATCTACAACACGCCCAACGCGGCGACGGCGTACGCCACCCTGCTCCAGTATGACACCGAGTACATCGTCGTAGGTCCTATGGAGCGCGCCTACAGCGTGCCCGAAGGCATCGACAAGTTCGAGATGAACCGGGGCCGCTATTGGGATCTGGTGTACGAGAACCCCGAAGTGAAGATTTATCGGGTGATCGAGTAGAGCAAGGAGTGGGACGTCTAGATAGATGCTTGACTTTGTCCTTTGGTATCTGACCCTCACCCTCTTTGCCCTGGCAGCGTTGCCACTCGGGTGGACGTGGTTGCGCCACCTGCCGGATCGGGGCTGGGGATTGTTACGGCCACTGGGGCTCCTCCTCGTAGGCGTTGCCGTCTGGTTCCTAGGCAGCTTTGGATTGCTGCGGCTGAACGTAGGAAGCGGGCTCGGCGGCCTTGCCGCGCTCTTTGGTGTCGGGGTCTGGGCGCTCCATCGTTGGGGGGGTGGTTGGGAGGCGTTACGCGCGTGGCTGCGGGAGCATCGCGCACTTGTTTTGACAGAGGAGGCGCTCTTCTTCGTAGCCTTCGCCTTCTGGGTGTGGTACCGTGTTCACGAGACGATGGGCATCGCCCACACCGAGCAGCCGATGGATTTCGCGTTGATGAACGCGATCCTGCGGGGGGGCGAGATGCCGCCAAACGATCCCTGGCTCAGCGGCTTCGCCATCTCCTACTACTATCTCGGCTATCTCATCATGGCGCAGCTTGCGGCGCTGAGCGGGGTGCCCTCTGGCGTTGCCTACAATCTCGGGTTGATGACGCTTGCGGCGATGGCCGCCGTCGCGTCCTTCAGCATCGCCTACAACCTCGTCATCGGTGAGCTAAGGAGCAGACGGGTGGCAATGGGCGTGTCACTTCTTGCGCCGCTGCTGCTCGTGGGCATCAGCAACCTGACGGGCCTTCTGACGATGGTCTACCATCGTGGCCTGGGACCGGACGCTCTGTACAACTGGTTGAACGTGGTCGATCTAACGGTCGATCCCGTCTCTGGGGAGCGATCACCACAGAGCGGATGGTGGTGGTGGCCCGCCTCACGGACGCTCTCCTACTTGGACCCGAATGGGATCAAGGTCGACGTCATCGACGAGTTCCCCTTCTTCTCCTTCATGTTGGGCGATATGCACCCGCACGTGCTGGCGCTCCCTTTTGCGCTGCTCGCTGTTGCAGTCGCCCTGAACGCCCTCCGTGGCGCCTTGGCACATCCCGTGGTGCGCCAGATCGGGGCACTCAACCTGCCACCCGAGGCCTGGGGCGTGAATGCGACCTTTGGGAAGCTGGCGTTGGGGTTGGTTACGGTGCTCTTGGGTGCCTTTGCCATGCTAAATACCTGGGATATGCCCACCGTGGCTACCATCATCGCGGGTGTCTGGCTCATCGCGGCCGTGGTAGGCAGGAAGCCGGGTGAGGGGCGCTCCGCCCTGATTGGCTGGCTGGGCGCCGTGGCGTTCCTACTTGGCGGGGCGTTGCTCCTCTACCTACCCTTCTATGCTGGCTTCAGTTCCCAGGCCGAAGGGATCCGCGTCTCACCCTTCACGACGCCGCCACAGCAATACCTGCTGATGTTCGGCCTCTTCTGGCTGGTCCTTCTCCCCCTCGCGCTCTCGCAACTGAAAGATGTAGCAGAGGCGCTGCGGACCGTTCGCGCGCGAGTCATGGCAGTGACCGGGGCCATGTTGCTGGTGGACGTGGCCGTCCTGTTCTTCCTGCTGCGCCTGAACGTCGCGGAGGAGCGACTCGGTCTCCTCATGGCGGGTGCGTGGCTGCTGATCCCGCTCGCACTCTTCTCATTCGTGGAGGACGACGATCCCACACCCCTCGCCATCGTACAGATGGCCGGCTTCCCGCTCTTGATCGGGCTGGCGATGCAGCGCTGGACGATGGCATTGGTGGCTGCCCTGCTCGGCCTCATCTTGCTTGCCCTCTGGACCCGCGTCCGCGCCCTCGTCCCAGGTCTTGAGACCGAGACAAGCCGCGAGACGCTCCATACCCATCCGGTCATGGCCGGGGGCAGCCAGGAGGCCACACCCGAAGCCATCAATCCCCACTCCGCACTCCGCACTCCACACTCCGCCCTGATCTTCGCGCTTGGCATCGCAGCCGTCGCTCTGCTACTCACCATGGGCCCGGAGATGTTCTATCTTAAAGATGGCTTTGGCGGGCGGATGAACACCATCTTCAAGTTATACTACCAGGCGTGGGCCTTGATGAGCCTCGCCACCGTCTTCGGGGTGGTCTACCTTGTGAAACGAGCCCCGAAGGCTTTCAGCATGCCCTGGATAGCCCTCTTCGCCCTGCTCCTCCTCGCCTCCACCTGGTATCCCATCGAGGCGCTGCGGAGCAAGGCTGATTTCGACGGTCCGCTCCACTGGGACGGCCGTTTCTGGATGCAGACCCAGGACCCGGATCGCTTCGCCGCCATCCAATGGTTGGATGCCCTTCCCGGGCAGGTCGTCGTCCTGGAGCGCCCAGGCGACCAGTACAACGCCACGCACAGCGCACTCGCCGGCTGGACCGGCCACTCCACCCTCGTTGGCTGGGGCGGACACGAGCTGCAGTGGCGAGGCACCTACGAAGAAGTGGCCAGGCGCGAGCCGGTCATTGCCGAGATCTACCAGACAACCGATCCCAGTCGAGCCAAAGCACTGTTGGAGCAATGGAACATCGACTACGTGGCGCTCACCCCAGCGGAGATCGCCCACTACAATCTTACGGAACAGCAGATCGACAAATTCTACGACTTCATGACACCCGCCTTCCAACAGGGCACCATAACGATCTTTGGACGCTGAAGGATTAATGAGTCGAGACCTGAAGTTCACGCACCACGCACTACGCACCACGCAACATTGGTAAATTCGAAAACATGAGCTCAACTATCTTGGAACCTCCCTATTCTCCCACGCTCGCGGATACCCGCGATGACGCCGCGGTACGGGGGCTGACCCTAGAGGTCGTCCTTTGGATCGTGCTGGGCGCGGTCGCACTGTTGATGCGGCTGATAGACCTGGGTCGCTGGCCCCTCTCGGAGAGCGAGGCGGCGCTGGCGCTGGAGGCGTGGCGATTCGTGTCGGGCCAACCATACCAGATGGTGGGCGCGCCATCGCCGGAGGTCCTGAGCCCGCTGGCATTTAACTTGAACGCCCTGCTCTTCACCCTCTTCGGTGCGAGTGACCTAACGGCACGTGTGGCGCAGGCACTGGGTGGAGTGGGGCTCGTGCTCTCGCCGTGGCTGCTCCGACCGTTGCTCGGGCGTGGCCACGCGCTGGCGATGAGTCTCTTGCTCCTTCTCTCGCCCAGCGTGCTCTTCTTCAGCCGTCACGCCTCAGGCGAGCTGTGGGCTGCTTTGTTCTCGCTGCTGCTCGTCGCCGCTGTCGCGCGCTGGTACCGTTGGGGCGAGCCAAGCGACGCGGTGCTTGCCGCCGTCGCTCTCGGAGTCGGTCTCGCAAGCGGGCCAGGATTCTGGAGCTTGCTCGCAGCGGGCGGGATTTTCTACCCCTTCTGGCTTCGTCGCGAACGACAGAAAGCGCGAGAGGTAACGAGCGAGGAGCAAAACGACGGCGGGGTAACAGTTTATTCTGTAAATGTCGATCCAAAAGACCTTTTGCCTTACGCGCCCGTTGCTATCGTAACGTTCCTGGTCGCCGCAACCGGCCTTTTCACGAATCTGCAGGGATTGGGCGCCGCGCTGAACCTGCCGGTCGAGTGGGCACGTGCGCTCTTTGGAGCAGGGCCGGCGCTGGTCATTCCCTTCCTCTTTGTGGTCTGGCTCTACGAGGCCTTAGCGCTCCTGGCTGGCTTTATTGGTGGCTCACTGCTCGCGGAGAAGCGCCCCGGATGGACCGCTTTTAGCTTCACCTGGGCTGCTGTGACGCTGGTACCTGCCACGTTGACGAACAGCGGCTGGAGCAGCGGTGTTCTTTTTGTGACGGTACCGCTCGTATTGGTGGGGGCGGCGACTGTGGTTTACATCGCGCGGGCCGTGGCGGAAGAGGGGTCCTGGCAGGTAGAAGGATTCTTTGTCCTCCTCAGCCTCCTGCTTTTTGTCTATTTCTGGCTCAATCTAGCACGCTATCTTGCCGCACCACAGCCCTACAACGTGCTGAGCCTCATCGCGCCCATTGTTATCCTCCTCGTTGCGGCTGCATTCGTCGGACAGAGTTTCGGCGCACAAGCGATGTGGCGCTCACTGGGTTTGACTCTGCTTCTCTGGCTAACTATTGTTTCCGTTGCCAGTGCGTGGGGAGTGAGTGTGGTGCGTGGGGCTGACCCCCGCGAGCCGCTCGTCACGCAACCCAGCGA
>JALZCF010000365.1 GCA_030863245.1 Chloroflexota bacterium | reverse complement strand
TTCTTGGATCACGTGAGGGAGGTAGGTGACTATCTGGGCGAGCGCTTGAGCGACCTGGCAGATGAGCTACCTTCGATCAGGGAGGTGCGCGGTCGTGGCCTTATGAGGGGGATAGAGTTCGATCCGGCGCTGGCTCCGGCCGATGTGGTAAATGCCGGTTACGAGAATGGATTACTCCTCGTGGGTGCCGGCCGCAACACCATTCGCCTTGTCCCGCCCCTTATCCTTCAACGGAAACATGTAGATGAGTTGATAGAGAAGCTGCGCGCTGTTCTAACAGAGGCAGGCAGCTAGGAGAAGCTATGAGCGACCAACAACCCACCATCACTATTCGGGCCGCAACGCTGGCAGACGCGCCGGCGATTGCGGAGCTTGTCAATTACTATGCAGCCCGTGGGTTGATGCTCCCTAGAAGCCTTGTGCAGGTGTATGAGAGTCTACGCGAGTTTGTGGTAGCCGTGGACGGGTCGGGCGACGTGCTAGGTTGTGGCGCGCTGCGCCTCATGTGGCATGATCTGGCGGAGATTCGCTCGCTCGCCGTGCACGAGCAGGCACAGGGACTTGGCATCGGTCGCCGGATCGTTCGGGCACTTGTTGCAGAGGCGGAGCAGATGGGACTGGCGCGAGTTTTCGCTTTGACCTATCAGGAGCTATTCTTTGGGAAGCTTGGCTTCAACCGCTGTAGCAGAGATGTTTTTCCACAAAAAGTCTGGGCGGACTGCCGCGCCTGTCCGAAGCGCCACTGCTGCGACGAGATCGCGATGCTTCTGGTGCTTGACGAGGCGCGCGCCTCCCAAGCAGGTAGTGGAGAAGCTATACCGCTCGAGTCGATCACAGTAGCTGCATGAGTGAACAAGACAACTCGCTATCTGAGTCTACTACTTACGAGAAAGATGCCGTCCAACTACGGCACGAGGCAGCCGAGATTCTCGAACGATACAAACGTGGGCTGCCTGGTAGACGGAATAGCTCCTCGCCTGCGCCAGCAAAACCTGCTTCCGCAAATGCGCGGAAATCTCTCTTGGAAGGACGCGATCATCTCCGGAAAGGGAATATCGCCGAGGCGCTGCTCTGTGCGGATACGACAATAGGTCTGGCTCCGCCAGACGGCCAACTGTTGGCCGATGGGTGGAGCCTACATGGGCAGGTGCGCCTACTCCAAGGAAATCCGCAGGCAGCACGCGCGGCCTTTAGCAGGGCTCTGGATGCCAATCCGGCCCATGTCAACGCACGGTTGGGATTGGCTGAAGCGTATCATGCGATGAAACACACCTCCCGCGCGATTCCCCTTTACTTGGAGGCCCTCACATTGGCGACTGAGGAGGCGGAGAAAGGTCGAGTGCGCCTGTTGCTGGCGGACACCTATCGAGCGTTAGGGAAAGCAGACGCCGCACGTGCTGTGTTACGTGCCAACAATGTGGGACGCATGAAACTTGGCGACCGATTACGTGTCTTGCCTAGATTGCTCCTCCCTGCGACGCCGATTGGCTGGTTGCTCCTGCTCGTCGCGCTGTTGGGTCTCCTCGTCATCGCGTTAGAGGTCCAGATATCTGTTGCCCTGCTAACATTTGCTCTCGCGACAGTTGGTTACCTACTGTTCTTGGGGTGGCGCACGCCGAACGTGTAGGGAAGAATATCGGAGTTGCATCTCACTGTATTCAGGGCGATAATATGTTATGCTTAACAAGGGGAACAGAAGGCGGAAGGATGAATTCCGACACGGCTAAAGCGGTACCCTCTCATCCTTCATCCTTCACGCGAAGCGTTCACCCTTCCGAGCAAAGGTGGGAACGCGCTCGACTGGCGCTTGAGGATGGTACGGTTTATGAGGGCCGTGCGTTTGGGGCGCGGGGTACGCGCGAGGGTGAGGTGGTCTTCAATACTAGCCTAACCGGCTATCAAGAGATCATCACCGACCCCAGTTACGCAGGGCAGATCGTCGTCATGACGGCACCACAGATCGGCAATACGGGTGTGACTGCAGAAGACAACGAGGCAGTAAGCGCCTTCCTCAGCGGCTTTGTGGTCCGCGACCTCAGCCCCACGGTCTCCAACTGGCGCGCAGAGGAGAGCTTGGATGAGTGGCTCACCGTGCAAGGGGTTGTAGGCATCACCGACGTGGACACGCGAGCGATTACCCGTAAAGTGCGTGATGAGGGCGCGCAGAGGGGTGTCATCTCAACAGACGACACGCTCAGCGACGACGAGTTGGTTGAGCGAGCGCGGGCATGGCCGGGTCTCATTGGGGTGGATCTGGTAAAGGAGGTGACCTGCGAGGAGCCGTATCATTGGCACGAACCCAGCGATAGGGAGTGGCTGGCGGCACCCGAAGGTCTCGAGGAACAGCCTTTTCATGTGGTTGCCTACGATTTCGGCTTGAAGCGTAACATCCTGCGACGTCTCGCCTCGCATGGCTGCCGCGTCACGGTTGTGCCTGCTGACACACCCGCCGAGGAGGTGCTTGCGCTTGACCCTGATGGCGTCTTCCTCTCAAATGGGCCCGGCGATCCAACTGCACTGCCCTACGCAGTTGAGGCGACCCGTGCCATCTTGGAGCGTGGCAGACCCCTCTTCGGCATCTGCCTGGGCCACCAGATCCTCGGCCGTGCGATCGGCGCGGAAACGTACAAGCTCCCTTTTGGGCACCACGGTGGTAACCAGCCGGTCAGCTACGTGGATGAGGCACGAGTGGAAATCTCAGCCCACAATCACAACTTCGCTGTAGACCTCGACACGTTGCCCGACAATGTGCAGGTGACCCACATCAACCTGAATGATGGTTGTTGTGAAGGATTACGCCTTGTGGATCGTCCCGCTTTCTCCGTTCAGTATCACCCCGAAGCGGCCCCCGGTCCACATGATGCCGATTACCTCTTCCGCCAGTTCGTCTCTTTGATGGAGGCAAGCAGCCCGCGGGGAGGGAAGCGAGAGACGGAAGACGAGGAGGACGGTGAATAACAAAGGCGCCGAGCTATCGCTACATTGGCGATAAGGAAAGCACATGAAGAAACTCCCTCCAGACTCCCCCCCTGTGTTGTTATGGGCCAGATTGCTCGCCTGTCTGGATCGCCGGGATGCACCTCCGATAGAGCGTGCGTATCACCTTGCCCTCCTCTCACATGATGGGCAAGTTCGCGATGGGACGCGGGTCCCCTACATCACCCATCCGCTTCGTGTGGCACTGATTCTTGCCGAAGAGATGGCCCGCTGTGAGGCCCATCTTATCTGTGCAGCGCTCTTGCACGATGTCTTAGAAGAGAGCGATGTAACGCCAGAGGAGATCGAGCGCGCCTGCGGTACGTTCGTCGTAGAGGCGGTACGACTACTGACAAAGCATCCGGCGGGTGACGAGCAAAAGGCAGCACGAGATGAGGCGTACTACGCGAGAATTGCGAGCGGCTCCTCGCTCGCACAGTTGGTCAAGTGTGCCGATCGGTTAGATAACCTGCGTTCCATGCGCGACTTGAACGACCTCGAGCGCCTGGCTCGCTACGTCGACGAGACTCGCCACTACATCCTTCCTCTTGCTGCCGCCACCGATCCCTACCTCTATCACGCCCTCCTGGAGCAATGCGACGTTACCCCCTCGACGGTTTGAGGCGTAAACGAATCTCAGCTAGCATCTCCCTAGCGCGATGTCGTCCCAAGAGTGTCACGAGGGCGCCCCAGCCCACTGCTGCACTGGCCAGCGTGGGGAAGCGGTTGAAGAGGGCGGTCAGCGCCACAACATGACTGCCTGTGTTGAAGCTCATCCATACCCACTCTGAGCGAACTTTGAGCCAGATGAGAATTGTGCTGAGCGGCGGGACGATGAGCAGCCAGTCTGGTATCAGTCTCACACGCCACAAGTAGATGAGGGTAGCACTCGCTAGGCTTGAATCAATCGCGTGGTCCCACTTTCCGACCCATTCGATAGGGCTCTTGCCACCCTTCTTCGCTAGCTGCCCATCCAACATGTCACTGCTCCATGCCAGCGTCACAGCGCCGACGACCGGTGGGATCGTTGTTTGCTCCCTCCACCGTGCCGCCCCTAGCACTCCTATTGCCACAAGCGCCCGGGCACCTGTCAGCAGGTCTGCAAGAAACTTTGCAGTAATTTGCACAGGTATAGCCTCACTCCTTCATTGTTTAGAGATGAAATTGCAAGGAGTATGCCAAGGGCTCCTCTCACACCACTGCCTCTGCCACCTCACCTGCCTCCGTTGCCAGCGTCAATACTGCGTCCTCCAACTCCTGCTTCCACTGTTCCTCCGATCCAAGACGCGGGAGGTAGAGTTCGCGGCGCCCATAGCGCACCTTGTCGGCGAGGATGCCCGCTTCCACAAGAAAGCGAACGGCACCGGGGCCGGGGAGCTGGATGACGAGCTGACCGCTGTTGGGGTCAACGGTGAGCTGGGTGATATCAGTGCTGGCAGCGAGGGTACGAAGGCGCAGGATGTAGAGCAGGTTCGCAGCGGGCTCGGGTAGGGGACCGAAGCGGTCGCGTAGCTCGACGTCGATCTCCTCAACGTCTTCCGGCGTCTTGGCCTCGGCCATGCGGCGGTATATCTGAAGGCGGACTTCGTCCTCCTCGATGTAACTATCGGGCAGGTAACTCTGGAGCGGCAGATCGACGCCGGGGCCCGTGTCGAGAATCACCTCGCTGCGGGCACGACGCGTCTGCTCGGTAGGGCGCTCTATTGC
>JALZCF010000346.1 GCA_030863245.1 Chloroflexota bacterium | reverse complement strand
GTCCTGCACTAGGGCAATGGGACCGCCTTCCTGGGCTTCCGGGGTGACGTGGCCGACGATGAAGCCGTGGGAGCCGCCGGAGAAGCGACCGTCGGTGATCAGGGCTACCTCCTTGCCTAACCCCGTGCCCATAATAGCGGAGGTAGGTGTCAGCATCTCTGGCATGCCCGGCCCACCTTTCGGGCCCTCGTAGCGGATGATCACGACGTTGCCCTTGCCGATCTCCCCCTGCTCCAATGCCGCCAGCATGGCCTCTTCCGAATCATATACTCTGGCGATGCCCTCGAAGCGCCTGCCCTCTTTGCCCGTGATCTTGGCGACAGCACCCTCCGGTGCTAGGTTGCCGCGCAGGATCTGGATATGGCCCGTCTCCTTGATCGGGCTCTCAAGGGGTCGGACAATCTCCTGCCCTTCCTCAAGCCCTGGCAGCTCCGCAAGATTCTCGCCGATCCGCCTGCCCGTAACCGTTAGACAATCGCCATCGAGAAGCCCTTCCTCGAGCAGGTACTTCATCACCGCTGGCGTGCCGCCGACGCGATGAAGATCTTCCTGTACGTAACGGCCACTCGGTTTCAGATCGGCGAGGTAGGGCACCCGGTCGCTGATACTCTGAAAATCGTCGATGGTCAGCGGTACCCCCACGGCGCGTGCCATCGCGATCAGGTGCAGCACCGCGTTCGTCGAGCCGCCGAGTGCCATGATGACGACCATCGCATTCTCGAATGCCTCCCGCGTCATGATGTCGCGTGGCTTGATCTCTTGTTCCAGTAGGGTACGAATCGCTGCTCCCGCCCGGAAGCACTCCTCCAACTTCTGCGGGTCCTCTGCGGGAGTCGACGAGCTGTAGGGAAGCGACATGCCCATTGCCTCGATCGCAGTCGCCATGGTGTTTGCCGTGTACATCCCACCGCACGCCCCTGCCCCGGGACAACTGTGGCGCACCACCGCGCGCCGCTGCTCGTCGTCGATCCGGCCTCCGATGTACTCCCCATAGCTTTGAAACGCAGAGACGATATCCAACGTTTCCCCACCCAGGCAACCCGCCCGGATCGTTCCTCCGTAGACCATCAGCGCAGGACGGTTCAGCCGGCCCATCGCGATCAGGCAGCCAGGCATATTCTTGTCGCAGCCAGGCAGCGCGACGAGCGCGTCATACCACTGCGCGCTCATCACCGTTTCAATGGAGTCGGCGATGAGATCACGCGACTGGAGGGAAAAGCTCATTCCCTCCGTCCCCATCGAGATCCCATCGCTCACCCCAATCGTGTTGAAGCGCATCCCGACGAGCCCCGCCGCACTCACTCCCTCCTTCACTTTCGCCGCCAAGTCATTCAAATGCATGTTGCAGGTATTGCCCTCGTACCACATCGAAGCAATCCCCACCTGCGCCTTATCCAGATCCGCCTCACTCAACCCCGTCCCCAACAACATCGCCTGCGATCCACCTTGCGATGGAGGTTGGGTGATGCGGGAGCTGTAACGATTGAGCTGTTGTACGTTGTTTCGTTGTGTCATGTCTACTCTCTGTGTAGTGCGTGGTGCGTAGTGCGTGAACTACTGTTGGGGCATGTCGATAATGTAGAGGCTAGAGTGAGATTGCGGGAGTTTGTCCTGTTTCATCGGCCATCGGCACGTTCTGGAGAAGACGCTCTAACGGTTGCGTTTCGTATTGAGGGTTTTCTTCTTTGACGTGAGCACCTCGATATTTAGGTATCATACGCAGGAGGTGTCGGGAGATTTGTGCTAGAAGTTCCATTCGATGTACTGCAACGACCTCCCCAAGCACCGGGCGACTCTGGAAGTACCAGTGGCGGGCCTCACGAGCTGAACCTAACGCATATTCGTAGAGCCGAGCTTGATCCTTTCCCGAAGCACGACTGTACCCCTCTGCAATATTCGCCCCCACACTGCCAACCGCCCGATACAACTGATCCGATAACGAACGCATCTGTACACTCTTGGCAAGCTTACACGTATCGTACCACGCCAACTCACTCACGAATAACGCCAACCGATACACCTCCGTCCTCCACAACGCATCCCTCGTAATCGCCGCCGGCACCTGCTCCACCCACTCCTCATACCTCATAAACTCCCCCTCATAAGCCCACCCTCCTCAACCAAAGTTCACGCACCACGCACCACGCACCACGCACCACATTCCTATGTCGCCACTGTCAACCCATACTCGACCGCATCATACAACGCCTGCCATGACGCGGCAATGATGTTGCCGGAGCAGCCAACGGTGGTCCAGCGACCTTGGCCGTTCTGGGTGTCGATGAGGACGCGGGTGGTGGCTGCGGTGCCGTTATCCCCGTCGAGGATACGTACTTTGTAGTCGGCGAGGTGGAAGTCGGCGAGGTGGGGAAAGTGGGGCAGGAGCGCCTTGCGGAGCGCGTTGTCGAGCGCGTTGACGGGCCCATTTCCCTCGGCAGCGGTGTGGATTGTCTCATTATTCACTCGCACCTTGACGGTGGCCTCTGCCAGCAGGCCACGCCCCTCCCGATGTTCGACCGTGGTAGTGAAGTCAATCAGCTCGAAGGGCGGTTCGTACCCCTCCTGCTGTCGCCGGATGAGGAGCGCCACGCTTGCCTCCGCGCTCTCGAAGGCGAAGCCCCGCGCCTCCAGTTCCTTGATCTCCGCAATGATGCGCCGTGCCTCCTCCTTGCCAAACTGCTCCTCTAGCCCCCAATCATCCGACTTCCAGAGCAGGTTGCCTTTTCCAGAGAGCTCACTCACCAGGACGCGCGTGCGAT
>JALZCF010000330.1 GCA_030863245.1 Chloroflexota bacterium | reverse complement strand
CGTCTGCCTTCTGCCTTTCGTTCACGCCCCTACACTGACGTAAGGAGTCGTTTCAAGATGGCGATGTGGCGCTGCTTGGCTGCCTCTCTCAGGTGGTTCGCCGAAGGGGTGAAGTAGGAGTGTCCCTCTAGGAAGGCTAGTTGGCAGCGGTACCATTCTTCGTCGGTGTGGGGTTTGCCTTGGGCAGTCAGTTCGGCTCGCAAATCGTAGCTCCTGAGGAAGAAGTCATCGCTGCCTAACACATCGAGGTCTGCATCACAGATGATTTGCTCCAGCAGATTGTTCGGCGCCTGCGGCATGCGGGTTGCCAGGATGAGATTGACCACGATCTGGATCTGGTCAGCAGTATATCCAAAGCGCGGCAAGATCTCGATGGCTATCTGCGCACTGCTGGTCTCGTGATCCAGCTGTTGCTTCAGGTAGCCCGCGTCATGATACAGGGCAGCTGTCTGGAGCAGCAGGCGTTCTTCCTCTCCAATACCTTCCATTGCAGCTAGTCGCTCAACAGCGGGCAATACGTCATCTTTGGTGTGGTATAGGTTATGATAGAACAGGTCAGAATCTAGCTCGGCTTCCAGCCTGCCCAGGATGTACTCTCTTGCGCGCGCTAAGTCTGGCGTACGGCTGACAGGGGAAGAAGTGATAGTGTTCATTAGTATCCTCCTGTATCTGCTCTATCATTGAAGGTATTGACTTTAGTGTGACTATCGACTACGAGAAAGGAAAATTGCTGTCTGAAGTTGACAGCAGTATAACGAATCAATGTTTGCGAAATGTTTACAGCTTTCCTAGCTCTTGTTCCTTACCCTGCAAAGGCAATGACCTGCTCCAGCATGATGATGCTGGAGCAGGTTGTGATTCACTCCTTACTCAGCAGGGACCTGCCAGCGTGCGTTCTCCACGCCGGCCGTGCTGATACGGACGATGAGCGCATCCACTTCGGGATGATCCAGAGCAAAGTCCCCTTCTGGCCGCAGGGTGACAGGAATCTCCTGCATCGCGCCTGGCTCTAGCACTGTTTCCAGCGTGCGCGGTCCCGCCAATGCTTGAGGACGGTAGACATACCCCCGCCCCAAGTTGTCCTCCGCCATGATCTGCTTCGCGTCGTCCTTTTGAAAGCGTAGGGGAAGGGGCTCCGACGTCTCATTCCGAAGGATAAAGCGGAGCTGGATGGTTCCGAACACTTCCGTAGCCTCCGCCAACGTCAGGAGCCGCCCTCGTGCCTGCCATGCCTCACCAAGGGGCAGGATAGTGCCGGGGGTGGTATCGTTTGGAGCAGCCGTCACCGAGGGGGCAAGGGAGGTCGCTGGAATGGTGAGTGGTGCGGCCTCAGCATCCTCGGGCGATCCGGCGGCAGATATCATCGGCTGCCGGGATAAGTTCCAACCAATGACCGCCCCCACTACGCCAAGGACGAGCATCAGTAGGATGAAGCCGGGCACCAGGCTGGGAATACTACGATAGGCAGCCGAGGGCAGGTCGCTGAAGAACCACTTGCCAAAGGAGGCAGGCATCTGGTCACGATACCAACCGCATTTCTGGCAAACGCGCTGCTCCTGCTGGTTTTCGTGTCGACATTGCGGACAGAGCCAAATCATTGACTGCCTGCCTTTCAAAGGTTATTGCGGAATGCGGAGTGCGGAGTGCGGAATGATTTAATTGCGCCTGGACGTGTTCACCCGTGTGAAAGAGAGGATCGAACGAGATATTAATCTCGGCCCCCACCACGGTGCCAGCGCAGGTCTGCTTCTTTCCTAGGGTCGTCGAAGAGGAAATAGCCCAGCAGGGCGTTGACGCCAGCCATGGCACCAAACGCCCCCCCGAATATTGCCCCGTTGATGGCCCCCTCTACCCCCGCCAGCAAGCCTCCGATGATCGCTACCGCGACCGCACCGTAGAGCATGCCGCGAAGGACCGAGCTTACCACTATGATTATGCCTTTGCGGTACATGCTCGTTTCCTTTCTAATCAACGTGCGAGTCAGCTGTCAATCAATACGGGCAGAGACCCGCCGGAGTTGCACCGGCGGGTCTTTATGCCACGAGAACTTTCGTCAGTCATCGTACCGCAACACTACGCCAACTCCTCGATGGTCCACTCGCGCGGTGTATCGCGGACGGGGCGGAGGATGAGGAAGGCGATCACGGTGACGAAGAAGAGACTGAATAGCGCGGCCGGGCGGCCCAACCCTAAGGTAATCGCGATGAACCCCCACAGAACCGGCCCGACAATCTGCCCGAAGCGCCCCACCATTGCGTAGAGACCATAGAATTGCCCCAGGTAGCGCGGCGGTGCCAGACGCAGGAGCAGCATGCGGTCGGAAGCCCAGGTACCACCGATGGATAGCCCTATCAGAATGCCAACCGCGTAGAAGAGGACACGTGGCAGAGCGAGGATCGGAATTAGCACGCCCAGCAGGATCGTGAACATCCAGGTAGCGAGCACGATGGTGAGGGTGCGCTTCGGACCCAGCGGATCCAGCACGCGGCCCCAGAGGAAGCCCCCTGCGATAGAGGCCAAAATAGTAATGCCTCCGATCGTCGTGACCTCGGCCTCCGTGAAGCCTAGTTCCAGTTCGACATAGACCGCCAGGAAGACGATCAACGTATTGGCCACATCGTTATACACAGCGCGGGCCACCAGGAACCGCCCCAGGCCCGGGTAGTCGCCTACGCGGCGCGCCGTTTGCGCCACCGCTCGGAATGCATTTTTAACCGCGTCCATCGAGAAGGGCTGCGTGTGACGCCGCGGCCGCTCGCGGACGAAGAGGAAGCAGGGCAGCGCGAAGAGCAGGAAGAGCAGGCCCGTGGCGCGGAAGATGTCCACCCGGCTCCCGCCAAGAGACAGCAGCAGCGAACCGACGCCCAGCATGATAAAGGAGCCGAGATAGCCGATCCCGATGCCATACCCACTGACCCGACCCCGGTTCTCCTCGGTGCTCACCTCAGGCAGGAGCGCATCGTAGAAGATCAGACCGGCCTGGAAGAAGAAGTTGGCGATCGCGAAGAACACCAGGGAAGGCAGCAGGCCGCCCGTGCCCAGCAGGAGCGTAAAGGTGACGCAGAGCAACGTGGTGACAACGAGGAACGGCATGCGGCGCGGCGTCTGGTCCGAGAGAGCCCCAAGTACCGGCGCGGCGACCAGCATGAGCGCCATCGGAACGGTGATGGCGTAGCTCAGCAGGGCATCATTGCCACCTGCATCGCTGACCACCCAACGGGTGAAGTAGAAGGTAAGAATGGCAAAGCTGAACATCGTGTTCGCCAGATCGTAGAGCATCCAGCTCACAGTCGGGCGTGTCCAGATTCCACTTTTCTCCTTTTGTTGTGCAACGACCGTTACATCCGCAGCCATGATAACCTCTCTATCTAGCCATGAAGTTGATGATAGGTGCTCACTGAGCCGAGCACGTCAATCTAAACTCGAAATATGTAAAGGGAATACGCATGGGTTTATCTTTAGTTTCACATGTTCCGCTCCATGAATATGAGAACCAATGATACTCGGCGGACGAGCCCCGCATTGGGCTTGATAGTGTTCGAAACAGTCGACCTGTCTCAACATTGATCCCAGTGTAGCAGGCGGGAGTATACAAAATGTTTACAGAACGGTTACGGCGATGTATACAGCAGCAGGATTTGGCAATTCTCGTCGAACAGCGACCATGCGAGGGCTTCATCAACGAAGTTCTTCAGGCATCGTGATCCAATCGCCAATCTCCAGTCATGGCAGGTAGCAGGTAGCAGGTAGCAGGCGACACCACCAGTCTCCAGTCTCCGGTCTCCAATCCGCACCCTGTACTTGGCTCATTCCGCATTCCGCAATCCCTAGTCTCCAGTCTCCAATCTCATTCCCAATACCCGAACAACTCCTCTGCCATTGCTCTACTGGGGTTCGACGACGATATCTTTCAAGAACCACACCTTGATGGGCGAGACCGGCAAGCGTCGTACTCGAGGCTTCACCAGCAGGTTCGTGCGTCCATAGGTGAGAGGGACAACCACTGCCTCATCTATCAGGATTCGTTGCGCTTCCTGGTAGAGGGCAAGTCGCTCCCGCTGCGCCATGGATGATCTGGCTCTACTTATCAGGGCATCGTAACGTTCGTTGTGCCAATCGGTCCATCCTTCAGCGACTGAGGGCAATAACCAGATACTTGGGTCTAGATTGCGGGGTTGGCGCGCGGTGATGTAGAGGTGGGGGGGCTGGCCCGCCCGTCGTCTCTCGCCCAGCACCCGGAAATCCACCATCCTCCAGTCGATGTCGACGTTTAACTGTTCCTGCCATTGTGCTCGTAGATAGGCCGTCATCGGATCTTGGATGCCACGGAAAGTCAGAGCTTCGATTTGCGGAAAGTCGTGACCCACAGGATAGCCAGCCGCCGCGAGGAGTCGTTGCCCCTCGGCCGGGTTATAAGGAAGTCTTATCTGGCTGGCATGCCCGGGCATGCCAGGTGGCACTAGCCCCCCAGCTGCCGGAGCATCGTAGCCTCTCAGAATTACGTCTGCCAAGATCTGTTGGTCAATCGTGAGGGCGAAGGCTCGTCGCACACGAGGATCGTTGAAGGGAGGGCGGTTGACGTCGAATCCTACATAGTAGGTGAGCAGTAGAGGCGCCGAGATATACTCCTCCGCATGCCGCTGGCGCACGCGCTCTCGCTCATGTAGCGTCCCCCAAAGCCACAAAATATCCAGCTCGTCGGCCTCGTACATCGCCACCTGCTCCGAAAACGCAGCGACGTTAAAGCGGAGCTTTGCCTGCTGCACATTGCCACCAAATGGTCCGTGGTAGTTTCCATCGCGCACAATTTCCATGAAATGTCTCCGCTTCCAACATTTCAGCCTGTACGGTCCATTGGTAACGATGTGCTTGTCATCCGTCCAGACGTCCCCGTATCTCTCGACTACATGCTGGGGCACGGCGTAGGTGGCATTGTAGGCAAGCAAGTGGGGGAAATAGCTCGTCGGTTCTTCCAGTTCCACAAGCAGCGTATGGGGCTCGAAGGCACGCACTCCCACGCTCTCGGACCCTGATACCTCCCCTTGATGAAACGCCCGTGCACCCTTGATCACATAGAGTAGGGAGGCATTGGGCGATGCCGTGGCAGGGTCTAACACACGCTTCCAAGAATATTCAAAGTCATGGGCCGTCAGAGGCCTTCCATCGCTCCAATAAACGTCATCGCGTAGATAGAAGCAGTAGGTGCGCCCTCCTTCAGACACGTCCCATCTTTGAGCGACATCGGGCACGATATCCGACTCGGGGTCTAATGCAACCAGCCCACTGAACAATTGATCGGCCACCACCGCCGAGAAGCTGTCCGTGAACATCGCCGGATCGAGCGTCAAGGGTTCATTGACCACCACCCTCAGGGTGGCAGGGGCGGATAAGAGCGAGCCAGCGGCTGAGGGCGTGCCCGCACGCTGCCATAGGAGAAAGCCCTCTTCATATGCGTTACGTGCCCGTACAAAATCAAATCCCGTGTGGTAGGCAAGTCCCAACTTCATGAGCGTCCGTGCTGCCTGCTCGTAGTCACCCTGCTCTTGGAGGAGATCGAGCGCCTGCCGGTAGTGGCAGATAGCCTCGTCATGAGCATACAAATCGCGCGCATTGTCTCCCGCCTTGAGCAAGTACGTCACGGCCCGTTCCCCCTCACCACTCTCTACATAGTGGTGGCCAAGCCGTGCCACGACACTGCTGGTCAGACGAGCGTTGGCAGAGCGAAGATTGCTCCCGTACAGACGCTCCAACGCTTCCGCGGCACGGTGGTGTAGCAGACGACGTCGACCGTGACTGAGCTCCTGATAGACGGCCGAGCGTATCAACTCATGATGGAAGCGATAGCTATTCATCTCCTCCACGAGGAGGTGGCGCGCCAACAACTCATCCAATCCATCGAGGGTCTCCATCTCACTCCGGCCCGCCGTCTGACGTACCAGATCAAACTCAAAGGTTGGTCCCAGAACCGCCCCTGCCTCGAGCACCTGACGAGCAATTGCCTGGAGGCGTCTTAAGCGCGTCTGTAAGGCTTCACGGATGGTGTCGGGAAGGGGGAGGGTATCTACATCGCTTAGGTTCAGGGGAACCTGATCCAGCTCAAGCAATGCATGGATTGTCTCGAGCAGGAAGAAGGGATTGCCCCCGGTTGCCACCTGCAGCCGGGCTGCCAGCGCTTCGTCACTCGTACGGAACCCGGTGAGGGCACGTAGCAATCGACG
This sequence comes from Chloroflexota bacterium, assembly GCA_030863245.1. Taxonomy (GTDB): domain Bacteria; phylum Chloroflexota; class Anaerolineae; order Ardenticatenales; family Ardenticatenaceae; genus JALZCF01. Next base: position 1,334 of record JALZCF010000330.1, on the reverse strand, counting down.
AACCGCTTCCAGGTCTAGAGCAGTTAGCGTCATCTCGGAGAGCGCGCCGAGCCGGCTGAGCTCTTGGCGCAGCGCGCGTACCGCCCCAGCCTCCTCACTACGATAGGTACCGATGACGAGAAAGGGGGTGCCGCGTAGGTGGCGTGCGAGGTAAGCAAGCCAGTCCAAGGTCGTGTGGTCGGCCCAGTGGAGATCATCCAAGCAGAGCAAGATGGGTAAGCCGTCACGGGCGAGGCCAATGATAAGCTGACGCAGCGCCTCAAACAGCCGGCTACGTGCCTGTTCCACCTCAACCCGCCTCGTTTCAGGAAGGCCAGGGACAAGGATGGCAAGCTCAGGTAGCAGCTGTGATGCCTCAGCCAGCCACGTGGGATGGATGGCCGAGAGGGAGGGCGTCGCGCGTAGGACGGGTCGGAGCACCTCGATAAGGGGTTGGTAAGGCATGCCTTGCGTGCTAGGGTGCGTCGCGCCCAGCAGAACGAATGCCTCGTCCTGGACTCTCATCGCCAGCTCTTGCATGAGGCGTGACTTACCGATTCCCATCTCGCCCGAGATCAGGGCAACCTGTCCCTCCCCTGCCCGAGCCTCTTGATAGAAATGGTCGAACGCCCGCATGGCCTGCTCTCGTCCTACCAGTGGAATATCCCGGTTGGGTAGGAGTATCCCGACAGGTTCGACGACCTCGGACTGTATCGCCGGCGACGGTTGATGCGTGAGCACTGTCTGATAAAGCTCCTGCGTCTCCGGCATCGGCGCGACACCCAACTCGCGCTCCAGAATCGTCGTGCACAGCTCGAACTGGCGGAGGGCAGCACTCCGGTTGCCCGTTGCGGCATATAACTGAATCAATCGCCGATGGATCTCTTCCGCCAACTCGTCCACTTCAAGATAGCGCTCTGCTAGAGCAATCGCCTCATCGTAATCTTCTTCGGCGGTATCCGCCTCTATAAGTATGGTTAGGGCCTTCAAATAGAGATGTTCGAACGTACGTCTCTTTACAGCGAGCCACTCATCGAACTCCACATTGTCGGATGCGTCGATGCCTTGTAAAAACGACCCCTGATACAGCGCGACCGCTTGGCGAAGGTGCTCGACGTGATCCGCCGCCTCGCTCGCACCCTGTTGCTGAAAAGCAGCCGCATCCGACCAGACATGCTCGGGATCAAGTTGAACCTGGTCTCGCGTCGTGAGGAGTAAGTCGCGGTCGGGCAGGGCACGGCGCAGGTGGCTGAGGAGCTGCGTGAGGTTGCGGCGTGCCGTGGCATCGGGTACGTCCGGCCAGAAGAGGAAGGCCAACTCGTCGCGTGACACCGGCTCCAAGAGACCCAGGCGGT
>JALZCF010000325.1 GCA_030863245.1 Chloroflexota bacterium | reverse complement strand
ACCGCCTGGGTCTCTTGGAGCCGGTGTCACGCGACGAGTTGGCCTTCCTCTTCTGGCCGGACGTACCCGATGCCACGGCACGCCGCAACCTCACGCAGCTCCTCAGCCACCTGCGCCGTGCCCTGCCTGACCCCGACCTCCTGCTGACCACCCGTAACCAGGCGCAACTGGACCCGGCACGTGTCTGGTCGGATGTGGCTGCCTTCCAGCATCTGTGCATGAGTGAGGAGGGGTACCACATCGAGCAGCTACGCTGGGCGGTGGCGCTGTATAAGGGACGCTTTCTGGAAGGGGTCAGCGCCCCAGATAATCCCGAGTGGGAAAGCTGGCTCTTTCAGGAACAGCAGGCCCTCGAGTATCACTACCTGGATGCCCTGACCACCCTCGTCCACGATGCCACGGCACGTGGCGCCTACGACGAGGCGATCGACCTGGCACGCCGCTATCTGGCAGTTGATGAGCTGGCCGAAGCGATGCATCGGCACTTGATCGAGCTGCATGCGGCGAGCGGGGACCGCAGCGCGGCGCTGCAACAGTACAAGCAGTGTGTAGCGATTCTGGAACGGGAACTGGGGGTGGACCCTATGCCCGAGACGCGCGTCGCGTATGAAGCAGCCCTCACCGATCGGCCCAGCAATCTGCCCGTTCCGCCCACGCCGCTCGTGGGGCGCGAGCAGGAGGTGGCCGGGGCGTGCTACCTGTTACGGCAGGAGGAGAGCTGGCTAGTGACCCTGATCGGTCCCAGAGGTATTGGCAAGACGCGCCTGAGTCTGGAGGTGGCAAGCCAGGTACTGCCTGCCTTTGCCCATGGTGCTTTCTTCGTTCCCCTGGCACCGCTGCACGATCCCAACCTCGTCATCCCCACGATTGCTCAAACGTTGCGCGTGCAGGAGCTGGCAGGCCAGAGCCTCTTTGAACGGCTCCAAAGCTACCTCCGTGAGAAGCAGCTCCTCCTGGTGCTGGACAACTTCGAACATGTGATCGAAACCGCGCCACAGCTGGTGCAGCTGCGTGCCGCTGCTCCGCGGCTCAAGCTGCTGGTCACCAGCCGCACCCTGCTCCACCTGCGTGGCGAGAAGCTCTTCCCCGTGCCCCCGTTGACCATGCCTGACAAGATGACCGCCTCGCTTGAGGAGGTGGCGGAGACGGAGGCGGTACGGCTGTTCGTGGAGCGGGCCCGCGATGTGCGACTGGATTTCGCACTGACGGAGGACAACGCACCGGCCGTGGTCGAAATCTGCCAGCGGCTCGATGGGTTACCACTCGCCATTGAACTGGCGGCCGCCCGCTGCAAGATCCTCCCCCCACAGGCGCTTTTGGCTCGCCTCGAAACGCCCCTTACCCTCCTGACGCGCGGCGCCAAGGATTTGCCTGTCCGACAACAGACGCTGCGCGCCACGATTGCCTGGAGTCACGACCTGCTGGAGGAGGCGGAGCAACGGCTCTTCCAGCGGCTGGCGGTCTTTGTCGGCGGCTTTACACTCGCTAGCGCACAGGCCGTGTGCGACCTGGACGGGGATCTAGCGCTGAAAGTGCTGGACGGACTGACCTCGCTACTGGACAGCAGCCTAGTGCAGTACGCCTCAATAGAGCGGGGAGATAACGAGCCGCGCTTTGAGATGCTGGAGACGATTCGGGAATATGCGCTGGAGCGATTGGAGGCGAGCGGCGAGGCGGAGGCCATACAACGGCGCCATGCGGAATACTTTCTCGACTTGGTAGCCGAGGCAGTGAAAGAGGTTGCTGGGCCGAAGCAGTTAGAATGGGTGGCACGACTAGAGCGTGAACGAAATAATCTCCGAAGAGTATTGCGGTGGGAGGGATGGCACGAGGACCGCACCCTGGGCGAGAGCGTATTACAGTTGGCAATCGTGCTTGCGGATTCCTCCTCCTCGCGCGGGTACTGGCGTGAAGCGCGGGAACAGCTTGAGCGGCTCTTGTCGTCACCTGCCACGATGGAACCGACTATGGTACGAGCCAAGGCGCTACATAGTGTCGGATGGATAGCTTTTCTCGAATTGGACATGGACGCAGCGCGAAGATATTTGGAGGAGAGCCTTGCGTTGTGTCAGGAACTGGATGATCCGACTGGCGCGGCGTTTATACTCCAGGCACTCGCTGCTATCGTCGCCTGGCAAGGCGATAATCGCGCAGCGGTAGCGCTTTGCGAGGAAAGTCTGGTGCTTACCCGTCAATCGGACAACCAGTGGATGATAGCCAGCGCACTGAGTTCCTTGGGGTACGCGGTCAACCACGCCGGTCAATACGAGCGCGCTCAGGCGCTGCTGGCAGAAAGCCTCGCCCTCTATCGCGAGTTAGGCGCACCCTTCCAGATTGCTGGGGTACTTCGGAATTTGGGCAACAGCTATCTGGATCAGGGGAATTGCGAGGCCGCGCGGCCGTTGTTGCAGGAGTGCCTCGTCCTGCCAGGAGCCGGGAGCCCCATGCTGCGGGCCGATGCAATTACCAAGCTCGGAGAGATTGCGCGGCTAGAGGGCTACTATGGGCGGGCGCGCTCCCTATTTGAGGAGAGCTTGGCGCTCTTCCAGGAGCTAGAAGACAAGATGTGGACGGCCTACGTGCTGCACCACCTCGGCGATATCGCCCTGCGCACCGGTGACCTGCCTCAGGCACGTGCGCTCCTCGCTGAAAGCCTCACCCTGTTTCAAGAGGTCGTCAGGCAGCAGGTCGTCAACAAAGAGAAAGCGCTCTGCTTCGTCGTCTGCGGGCGGCTGGCCGTTGCAGAAGGAAGCCTCACACGTGCCGTACGCCTCTTTGCAGCAGCCGATGCGTTGCTTCACCAAGTCGGCTGTGTGTTCCCGCGCCCGATTCACGAGGAGTATGAGCGCGCCGTCGCTGCCATGCGCGCTCACTTGGACGAGACGACATTTGAGACAGCTTGGGCCGAGGGACAAGCGATGGCAGTGGAGGAGGCGATCATGTACGCGCTGGAGGGGGTGATGGAGTCAGCTGTAGATGAACTGTAATGCTTACCGAGCCAACTCGGCTTTGTAAACATTTTGTATACCTATGCCTGCTACACTGCTACCAACTCAAGAAACAGTAATGTCAGGTTTTAATCAGATGCTCTCAGCTATTCGACTACCCATCCGATAGCTACGGGGCTACTGCAATCCTCTCTGTGAAAGAAGCTGATCAGATTGGAATGAAGGAGGGGGAGGATGGAGATTCTCGGCGTTATCATAATACTATTGATATACCTCGTACTGTTTGCCCTAGCCGCTTTGCTTGTCTGGTCAATCTGGCGAATTGTACGCGCACTGGACTCCATTGACGCTAACCTCCAACATCTCAACAGGACCTTGCAGGCTATCGCAACCCGATTGGAGCGAGAAGAGTGACCCAATTACGTCTGACTTGGGTACCGCCTTCTATAGCGTCGGCTGCATTCTGTAAACATTTAAAACCATTCTGTTACGCTGTTGACAGAAAATCGGCAAGATTTCTTATTGGTTGTGCCTGCATTGCTCGCCCCTGCTATCGTCCATAAAGGAGAGTTAAAGAGATGCGAGTGAAAAAGACCTCTCGCTGGTGGATATGGATCGCCCTATTCCTGGTGGTCATGTCAATACTCATCGCCTGCTCCAATGGCAGCGAGCAACCTACGCTGGAACCACTTGCCGCCACCAATCCACCGCCTACCAAAACGGCGAGCGCAACGGTGGGGAGCGCGATGCCGGAAGCAGTGGAGGAGGTGCGTGCGGCGACGAGTGCGCAGTGGGAAGAGGCCGAGTGCCAGTTTGAGGCGCCGCGACATCTTACGGTCGAGTGTGGCTACCTGACCGTACCGGAAGACCGAAATCAACCGGCGGGGCCAACCATCCGGCTGCACGCGGCGATCGTGCATAGTGAGGCTGAGAATCTAGAGCCTGATCCGGTACTCTACCTCTCTGGCGGCCCTGGGGGTCCGGCGCTGGACTGGATCGGCTACCTTGCCCAATCGCTGGGTCCGGTGCTCCGCGACCGCGACCTAGTCGTCTTCGACCAGCGCGGTGTCGGTTATTCGGAGCCGTCCTTGGATTGCCCGGAAGTAGCGGATCTCTTCTATGAGACGCTTGAACAGGGCCTAAGCCGCGAAGAGGAGCAGGCCAGGGAACGGGAGGCGCTGCTTGCCTGCCGCGATCGGTTGGTAGCGGACGATGTCAATCTGGCTGCCTACAACAGTGCGGCGAGCGCGGCGGATGTTGAAGCGCTACGTCGCGCGCTGGGCTACGAGTCGTGGAACCTCTACGGCGGTTCCTACGGGACGCGCCTGGCATTGACCACCGTGCGAGATTATCCGGAAGGGGTACGCAGCGCGATCCTAGAATCTACCGTCCCGCTCGAGGTGGATCTATATGCCGTGTTTGCGCCCAACGCGCAGCGTGCCTTCGACCTCCTATTCGCACGCTGCGCGGCCGATGAGATGTGTAGCACAACCTTCCCTGACTTGGAGCGCACGTTTTATGAATTGGTCGAGCAACTAGACGCCGAACCCATCACGGTAAAGGTTCTCGACCGATCGACGTACGAGATGAAGGAGGTATCATTCAACGGCGATGACCTAATCGAGCTGCTCTTCAACTCGCTCTACCAAGCGGATCGTATTCCATATCTGCCGAAACTCATTTACGACCTTCGTCAGGGGAACACGATCCGCCTCGCTGACTGGCTGGAAGAGGAGTTTCCTTCCCGAAACGTTATTATAAGCGAGGGCGTGTTCGCGTCGGTGATGTGCGGCGAGGAGGCGCTATTTAGCCAGTGGGAGCCGGATGGGGGAACGAGTAGCGAGAAGGGGGGCAGGGTGCCGGCGCTCATCGATGCCTGGATTGCAACACGCCTCGGTGTGTGCGAGACGTGGGGTGCGGGTGAGTCCGACCCTATCGAGAATGAGGCGGTGCAGAGCGACATTCCAGTCCTGATCCTCGCGGGTGAATTCGATCCGGTCACCCCTCCTTCCGGAGGACAACTGGTTGCCTCGACCCTGAGCAACGCCTACTTCTACGAGTTTCCCGGCCTGGGGCACTCCATGGTAAGCGAGCGGAAGTGCGCCCGCGAGATGGTTGACACCTTCCTGGACGACCCGATGTCCGCCCCCGATGCCACCTGTCTCGAAAACCTGCGGGCGGTCTTCCTGAAGCACTAACGCGCTGGCTGCTCTTCTAAAAATGACCAGACTTCTCAAAAAACGGCTAGAATAGTCGCCGACAGTCTTAGAGCAACACTTATACCAGTTGTGGTACCAAGCCTCTCAAACAAGCGGACAAAGGTTCGTAGTAAACACTTTAGTGTTCATCTACCTCACTCACACTAAAGTGCCTACTACGAACCTCTGAAA
>JALZCF010000285.1 GCA_030863245.1 Chloroflexota bacterium | reverse complement strand
TCGTTATACTTGCACCAACGAAAAGCGGCCCTGGAACGGATAGTAACGTACGGCAGCGTCTCGCTGTATCGCAAGCGCCTGGCCTTCGGCTCCGCCCGTTGTGGCAACTCTAAGATAGATAGCGGCTCGCATCATACCACTCCCCGTTGTTGCTGCGCTAGTCAGCTATCAGAGGCATCACAGAAGTGCACTGGAGAGTTACGCTAGGACTAGGCGTCCTGTGAGCACTACACCTTGTTGCCTATTGTGATTACCACTCGTGTGATTGGTACGCTGAGAATAGGGCGGGGGTGTGCGTCACGTTTTTGTGATGGTCGCGTCCGCGACTTCGGACGCCCATCCACCAGCCAAGCCCCGATTTTTGCGCGACATTCTTTAGGACAATCGCAACCTTGTTTACGCCTATGCCAGCGTCCGCCACCCACTCAAGATGTTCCCCTTGTCCGCGGAGGCGGACAATTGGCCGCGGGCCCCCCAGCTGCGATTTCAATCGCTACCCTGCCGCGCAGCATCTTTAGGGCAATCGCAATCCTCTCCAACCATCCCTATATGACGAGAGCCAAAACTTTGGCGCCCACCCGCCCACTCGCTCCATCCAGGATGCGCGTCACATTGTGGTAGGGACGGCCCGCCGCGACCGTCCCTACCACCCGCGACCGTCCCTACCACCCCCGCCGACCACAAAAAAGTGATGCACACCTGGGCAGGAGAGGCAGATCAATGAGCCAGGGGTGACTCTCGTAAAACATACGGAGGGCCAAAATATTGTACTAGGGGATGGCTGAACAATATGCCGAAACCGGCCCGATTTCGCACGTTGACATAATGCAGCATATCACGCTGTTTTTCGGCTCCTCCTCCCCCGCTTGCATATGACTGAAGCCCTCGCAGAGAGATTTCATCATGCCTTCCTAACTCCGTTAGCGACACCTCATCCAACTCTCGTATCTTCCACCGCTGTAACTGACGGGCGAGTAAGGATACAGCTCTCGCGTCGAACTGCGCTTACTATAGTCGAGGCCTACGACAAAATCCGTCTCTCAACACGTCTCGTTCCTGTCAATAGGACTTAAGTACCAGCATCACCAGCTCTCGATCCTTCTACGCTCGGATGGTAGGGGAGGGGGTAGCGGATCAAAGGCTTCTATCACGACATATGCCGACAAGCACACGGGAGATGACGGCGTTCGTACATTGGGGATAGTGTGTGGAAAAGAAGGTAATAGATGTGGATAAGATAGCTGTGGCTGTCAACAACCTGTGGGCATTGTGTTTAGAACCATTTGGGGAAGAGACCATCCCTCCACACTGCGCGGTTGGCGGCTTGCTTGTGGCGGGAAGCTGCGCTTGTTGGCGGGTTTGATGGCGTGGTAGCCGACATGGTTCGTAGTAAACGCTTCAGCGTTCCCCCGCGCTCACGCTGAAGCGTTTACTACGAACCTATACCGCAGGTGGTATCAGTGATGGGCTGACGATCGGGGTGCGCGATTCTGGTACAGGGAGTGGAGTAGCAGCCAGGTCGATGGTACTAAAATGAGGAGCGGAATAGTGACGTGCCATATCGGACGAGTGAAATAGATGAAGGCGAGTAGAGCGGCTTGTCCGAGTAGCATCATGCCGCTCACCTGGGCAGAGGCACGTGTGTAAAAACGATGCTCTGCTGGGCCATTCATAAACGAGCGGTACACGTGAGCACCCGCCGCGTATGCAAAAGCCGCTCCCAGGGTTGCAATGAGAAAGACCAACCCCCGTGGCAGTGGCGCACCGACAAGTAGTTGCCAAAGCGCCTCAACCCACAGGAGCGCACTCCCCAGGATAAACACGCCACACGCGGTGCCGGACAGGCGATAGAGCTTGTGCCGCTGCCAGCTTGACCCTTCGTTTGATTCCTCAGCCGTTGGCGGCAACGCGAGTGCCGCCGTGCTACCCCAGAGAACAATCCCCAAGAGGACAAACCAGAGTAGGTGATTATGGCTGTTCGCCGGCGAGCGCCACGTGCTGCCAATGAGGAAGGCTGAGAAGGCGACGGCGCCAATCATTCCCTGTCGCTCGGGCGAGGCTAACAGACTTTGCGTGCTCCCGACCCCATCCACAACTTGAGAGTACCACGGTACGGGTTCGCTCTCTGGCGGGTTCCCGGGTTCTGGCCCTCTGCCAGGAACATCTTCCTCTTCCGGCTCTACTGTATTCACCCCTTCGGCAGAATTGTCACTATCTACCGCACTAGGGTCCGAGTCTAGCTGGCCTTGGTCTCTCTCTTCCTGACTCGCTGGGCGCTCGCGTTGGTTCTCATCGCTCAGCAAAGCAGAGACCTCTGGAAGCCATTGTTCCCGTTCGCTCGGGTGTAGCGCTCCCTGTTCCGCTGCAAGGAATAGAGCATCGATTTCCTCTAGTGTGCTGATGCCTCCTGTCCGGTATAGCACCTGGCAAAGCGCGAGCAGAGTAATGCGAGTTCCAGGCAGGTTTCTCCCGTTAATCCAGTTCCAGACTGTCTGCTGGGTGAGAACCGTGCCAAGGACTTCACCTACCTGGTCCGCGAGTTCCTGTTGTGTTAACCCACTCCGGCGCCAGGCTACCTTTAACAACTTTCCAAAGTCATGTTGAGAAGACATTCACAAACACCTCTTGTGAAAATCTAAAGGACTCGCGCTAGCTTTACGCGAGCTCGAGTAATAGTCTAAACACCGGGCAGCGCGGCCACAAATTAATAAGACAGAGACGGCGAGTGCCCTGGGGTAATAGAGCGCTCTCACTCGACGGCTCTCACACCATTCTCAATTAGGAGGAACGTGATGATCCGTCGCACTCGCACTCGTGTGCAACATAGCCTTGCCATAGTAGCGGTATCGGTTGGCCTGCTCTTGACGGTTGTTGGTCTGCTGCAATCCGAGCATACGGTGTTGGCTGATGGGGCTCAACTGACTCCCACAGCCACGTTGGGAGATGGGCCGAATGGAGGAGCTGGCGATCCGAATAACGGGTAACCAACTATAATAGCGGTAATACCAAGTGTGGCGTGACGCGCCATAAACAAGCGGAGAGCAGTTCGTAGTTCCCACTTCAGTAGGTGCCTTGGGTCGACCCACTGATCGAGCTTTACAACTTAAGTGCCTAATCCGTTCTTGTCGGCGAAGGCCGACAATTGGCCGCAGGCCCTCCAGCTCCGATTTCAATCGGTGGCCCTTACCGCAGCCCCCCAGCGGCGATTTTATCATCCTTTAGGGCAATCGCTGGCCCCACTGGCTGGCCCCACTGCCTCCAGAGCTTGCCGGCATTGCTGGCGGATGCGCTCGCGCATGGAGGGATCGAGAGTGGGGTCGGCGTGTACAGTGTCAAGCAGTTG
>JALZCF010000716.1 GCA_030863245.1 Chloroflexota bacterium | reverse complement strand
AAGCAGAACCGGCTCACCAGACCAAAGGTGAGCCGGTTTTTTTGTTGCGTTCACCCTTGCGATTTCCGAATAGGAGTAATGCTGATGGCGCTCTGCCTTGCGAAAAAGGATAAGAAAAGCAAACTGGACCCCGGTCCGGTTCGTTGGGCTTGTCCTTAGACTCCTATAGGAATCGTGCGAGTGGGCTCACCGGACCGGCCGGTGGGCCCGTTTTTTTGTCCTGGATCAATCTTAATTATCAAGGAGCTTCAGAGATGGCGAGTACAACCTGTCCCGAATGCGCTGGCGAGGTGCCCTTTGGCGATGACGTGCTGCTGGGCGAGATCGCACAATGTCCCGATTGTGGTGTCGAGCTAGAAGTGATCAGTGTCGAGCCGCTGGAGGTGGATCTGGCGCCCGAGATCGAGGAGGACTGGGGGGAGTGAGAGGCCGACAACCGACGATGGACGACGGACCGCCACTGACCAGGAGATGAGGAACGAGGAATCAAGCGCATATGAACGTGGGCATTCTGTATTCGCGTATCCGAGTGGAAGAGAAGATGATCGTGCAGGTGCTGGAAGCGCGCGGTGTCCCATATGAACTGATCGACGTGCGGAACGTAAGTTTCGACCTGCACCGGAATGAGTGGGCACGATTCGACGTGATGCTGGAGCGCTGCGTTAGCCACTCGCAGGCGCTCGCGGCGCTGCACCTGCTGGAGCACTCGGGTGTTCCCTGTGTCAATCGAGCGCGGGTGGGGGAGGTGTGCGGCGATAAGCTACTGACTACATTGGCGCTGGTGCAGGCAGGCGTGCCGACGCCCCGTACGGAGGTGGCGTTCACGCCCGAGGCCGCGCTGGAGACGATCGAGCGGATGGGGTATCCGGTCGTGCTCAAGCCGATGGTGGGATCGTGGGGGCGACTACTCGCTCGCGTCAATGACCGGGACGCGGCGGAGGCCCTACTGGAGCACAAAGCACTGCTAGGCGGTCCGCAGCATGGAATCTTCTACATCCAAGAGTATGTAGAGAAGGGCGGGCGCGACGTGCGCAGCTTCGTGGTGGCGGGTGAAACTATTTGTTCAATCCGGCGAGAGTCCACGCATTGGATAACGAATACGGCGCGTGGTGGACAGGCTGCTCCCTGTCCCGTCACTCCAGAGATCGACCGCCTCTCGCGCATGGCAGCACGTGCGGTCGGGGGCGGCGTGCTGGCTATCGACCTGTTGCAGAACGCCGCTGGGGAGTGGCTGGTGAACGAGGTCAACTACACGATGGAGTTCCGCAACAGCGTCGAGCCGACCGGCGTGGATATCCCGGGCCGGATTGTCGAGTATGTGCTGGCTGTCGCGGAGGGTTTGCCCTTGGGCGAGCCACTGTATAGGAATGGCGCAACGCCCATGCTGGCAGGGAGTAGCCATGCTCAGGGCTAGCATCGTCGGCGGCTCAGGCTACGTCGGGGGTGAGTTGCTTCGCGTGCTCCTGGGGCATCCCGAGGTGGAGGTGCAAGAGGTTACCTCACATCGCTATGTGGGACGCTATGTTTACAACGTGCATCCGAACCTGCGCGGTGTGACGCGCCTTCAATTCACAACGTTGGAAGCACTACAGCCCTCGGACCTGCTTTTCCTTGCTTTGCCGCACGGGCACGCGGCGCAGCAGATCGACCATTTCGCCACGCTTGCGACGCGCATCATCGACTTGTCCGCCGATTTTCGACTGTGCGACCCGGCGCTCTACCGTCGTTGGTACGGGTGGGAGCACTCTGCCCCAGAGTGGCTGGAACGTTTCGTGTACGGACTACCAGAGCTGAACCGCGAGGCGCTACAGGGCGCGCGTTATGCCAGTGGCGTTGGCTGCAACGCGACGGCGGTAAACCTCGGGCTGCTCCCTTTCGCGGAGCAGGGGCTCATCGCGCGGGCGGTGGTCGAGGTGAAGGTGGGATCCTCGGAGGGCGGCAACCACCACAGCTTGGCGAGCCACCACCCGGAGCGTAGCGGTGCCGTCCGCTCCTTCGCACCCACGGGCCACCGTCATCAGGCGGAGATGTTCCAGGTTCTTGGTGACGTGGAGCTGCACTTTTCTGCAACGGCCATCGAGATGGTGCGCGGTGTCCTCTGCACGGCGCATCTCTTCCTGACCGAGTCGGTGGAGGAGCGGGATGTGTGGCGCATCCTCCGCGGGCGTTATGGAGAGGAGCCGTTCATCCGCCTTGTCAAGGATCGCACGAGTCTCTACCGCTACCCCGAGCCCAAGATCCTTGCCGGCACCAACTTCTGCGATGTTGGCTTCGAGCGGGACCCGCATGC
>JALZCF010000282.1 GCA_030863245.1 Chloroflexota bacterium | reverse complement strand
CGTTATAAGCGTTCAGCTCCATCCATAGCCCGGCTCCTCGGAGGTAATCGCCCGTCGGACGGTTGGAGACATCGATCACGGCGCTGGAGGCGTCACTAGCGGGAGGCTCCAAGCGGCTGCCGGGGTAGTAATGGCGTAGAATCTGAATGTAGCGCCACCCGGCATCCGCCCACCGCTTGCCTCCCCATTGCGAGAAGCCATAGCCATGTCCGTGCCGTCGCTGTCCAAAGGAAACAGGGTCGTCCACCGCGCTGAGGTAAACGTTGCCGTTCTTGGTGGGGCTGCTGTTCTCCGCACTGAACATGGCAAAGATCGGTGTCTCGTCAAAGGTGAGATGTTGGCCCCTTGTCGCGTCCACGGCCGCGTTCGTATTCGGGTGGGTCGTGTCGCACATGTACTGGTGCTGGGTGGTATCTGTAACATCGTATTCCTGTTCAGGAGGGGCCATAAGGATCTGGCGCCAGGCGTAGCTGCGTGCCGCGACCGCCTGTGCCTTCAGCGTCTCGATATGCCAGGAGGGTGGTGACTCGTGCGGCGTCACACGCTTGATGTACTCCTCGAAAGGGATCACGTCGATCTGCCCATCCGGTACCCCGGGACGGCAATTGTTCGCCGAGGCAACGTGGAGGACGCGGATCGTCTCGGGTGGCTGCAGGCTCTGCGCCGTTACAGGACTCCGGTAATCCGGTTCTGGTGCCATGAGCGCTTCGATGGTCGTACGGTTGGCAGGTACGCTCCAGATATCCCCGTCGCGCAGGAAGGCCACACGACTCCCGTCTGGACTGATGATCGGGCTCTGCTCCTCCACCCCGTTTGCCGTGAGCTGTAGCCACTTCCCACTGCGTAGCTCGTAGCGCCACAACTCGCCCAGCGATGCCGTCTCATTGCCACGGGGGTATCGCGCCACCACGACCCACTTTCCGTCAGGTGAGAGTATTGGCCGCCCCAGAATCTCCTCATCCGTCGTGAAGAGCGTTTTACCACCCAGTTGCAGTCGATGCGTCACGTACTCGACGCTCACGCTTGGCCGCTCCGCCTCATGACGGATAGGTGGCGTTTCAAGCTGGCGCCACCTTCCCCGCCAAGCATCCACCTCCAACCAGGGCATCTCCCCATCGAGTCGCCTCGCCAGGATCGAGTCCCCTGTTGGCCAATCCTCAAGCACAAAGAGCCCCGCACCGCTCGTCAAACGCACCGCCTCCCCCTGCACCACCGGCTCAGCAGCAACCGGCCATACCTGCAAGAGAGGAAGGAGCAGGAAGAGTAGAGGAAAAATGAATCGTTTCATGATGGATCACACATTGCCGACCACAGCTTGCGGCTTACGCTTTGTAGGCTCGGCTCAGAATGATGGAGTTCACGTTGAAATTCCGCAGTACTCTACGCGAGAAGGGCACAAAGTGCAAAGAGCACACAACACGCGACAACCACCCCACCCTCCTCCAACCCCACCTCCATCCCCTTCAGTGACTCTCAACGGTGCCCACAGAGACGATTTCCGCGTACCACCCTTTGAGTACAATCACTGCCTCCTTCCTTTCCCCCTCCCCTTTCCGTTTCCATTCTCCACTCCGCACTCCGCACTCCGCACTCCGCATTCCCCGAACTCGCTCCCCGCTCCCCGCTCCCCTTTCCCCTTTCCCCTTTCCCCGCTCGGGTCATTGTTCGTTCGCACCCTCGTGGTAGAATTAGGTACACGATAAAACAGAGGAAATAGGATGAGGCATGGCGAAACTAGTACTATTGGATGGTCACTCGCTGGCGTACCGCGCCTTCTTCGCGCTCCCACCAGAGATGGCGACGACGAGCGGTGAGTTGACCAACGCGACGTTTGGCTTCACTTCCATGCTATTAGACGTGCTGGAACGCGAGAAGCCTGATTACCTTGCGGTGGCCTTCGATGTGGGCAAGACCTGGCGGCATGATCGCTTTGAGGAGTACAAGGGGCACCGGGCGAAGGCACCGAGTGAGCTACATCCACAGATTGAGCGGATCAAGGAACTGGTCGAAGCGTTCAACATCCCTATCTTCACGGCGCAAGGTTGGGAGGCGGATGACGTGCTCGGCACGTTGGCGCGGCAAGCGGCCGAGGCAGGGGTCGAGGTACTCATCGTTTCTGGTGATACGGATGCACATCAGCTGGTGACGGATAAGATCCGTGCTCAGACGAGTGGCCGCTACTTCAAAGATACGACGACCTACGACCAAGAGGCGATTGAAGAGCGGTACGGACTGACACCCGAGCAACTGGTTGATTACAAGGCGATGCTGGGCGACAAGAGCGACAACATCCCTGGCGTTTCAGGGGTCGGTGAGAAGACAGCCACGCGCTTGCTCCAGAAGTATGGCTCGCTCGAGGGCATCTATGAGCATCTTGACGAGTTGAAGACACGGTGGCGGAACCGGCTGGAAGAGGGCAAGGACGAGGCTTTCCTGAGCAAGGAGCTGGCTAGGATCGACACACACGTGCCAACGGTCGACCTGGATCTGGAATCGTGCCGCACGCGCGACTTCGACCGTGGCGAGGTCTTCGACCTCTTCCGCGAGCTTCAGTTCACCTCGCTCATCGACCGTATCCCATCGCCCGATGGAGTGGACAGGCAAACGCCAGAGGTGGAGGATATTGAGTGCGATTACCGGCTCGTCGATGACGAGGAGGCGTTAACCGCGCTAGCCAGGCAACTCGCCAAGGCGGAGGCGGTGACACTTGACGTGGAGACGGATGCGCTGGATGCCATCACCTCTAGCCTGGTGGGCCTGGCCATTGGGTTAGGGCCGGGGACCGGCTTCTACCTGCCAATTGGCCATAAGGTGGCGCTACCAGAAGGGCAACTGAGTTTCGACACGCCCCAGATGGCTGAGGATTCCCCTAACATGCCGTTAGAGCGAGTCGTCGAGATGCTCAATCCCCTCCTGCAATCCTCCGACCTCAAGATCTATGCGCACAACGCCAAGTTCGACGTGGAGGTACTGCAGCGCCACGGCTTCAAGGTGCCGAGCATGCACCACGACACGATGATTGCCGCCTGGCTTCTGAACCCGGGCTCGCGCGCAGTCGGCCTCAAGGCGCTCGCGCTCTCGGAACTGGGCCAGAACATGACGGAGATCACGGAGCTGATCGGTACGGGACGCAACCAGATTACCATGGACCAGGTGGATGT
>JALZCF010000243.1 GCA_030863245.1 Chloroflexota bacterium | reverse complement strand
GCAGACGACCTGGTGTTAGATGCGCTCGACGGCCTCACCTCCCTCTTCGACAAGAGCCTCCTGCAGCATGGGGAGCAAACGGATGGCGAGCCACGTTTCTTCCTGCTGCACACCATTCAGGAATATGCATTGGAACAGCTGGAGGTGAGCGGTGAGGCGCAGGCAACACGCGAGGCGCACGCCACCTTCTACGTCGCCCTGGCCGAAGAGGCCGAGCCGCAGTTGGCTGGTACGGAGCAGGTGCCGTGGCTGGCACGTCTCGACGCGGACAAGGACAACCTGCGCGCAGCACTGGCTTGGTCACTGACGGGCGGCAGTAGAGAGCAGGGTTTGCGCCTGGCAAGCGCACTCTGGAAGTTCTGGTGGCTACGTGGCTATCTCAGCGAGGGGCGCGAGTGGTTAGCGGCCCTGTTAGAGCACCCCGACGGCGTCGCTCCCGCGCTGCGTGCCAAGGCACTCCGCGCAGCGGGTACACTGGCCTACTACCACAACGACCTGACGGTGGCGGAGCGCTGCATGGAAGAGAGTCTAACCCTTTTCCGGGAAGTGGGGGACAAAGGGAGGATTGGCGCGACGCTACGCAGTCTGGCTGTCATCTGGTCCGATCAGGGCCAACACTACGAGCAGGCGCGCCGTTATGCTGAGGAGAGTCTCGCCCTCGCGCGCGAGCTGGACGAGCCGACTGACCTCTCCTATGCGCTCGAAAACCTGGGTATTCTGGAGTACTATCTCGGCGAATACGCCCAGGCGACTACCTACCTGGAGGAGCAACTCGCCCTGAGCCGCGCTTCCGGCGACCCCCATACCATCGCCACCTCCCTCCACAATCTCGCCGAGGTAGCCCGTGCGACCCATCACTACGTGCAGGCCACCCGCCTGCATGAGGAAAGTCTAACGCTCTTCCAGGCGGTCGAGAGCACGTGGGGTGTTGCACTCTCTCTCCAGGCGCAAGGCGAGTTGGCCCTTGCTCAAGGTGATCTGCCTCGCGCCGCCAGATCCCTCGGTGAGGCCTTGCACCTCTTCCATGAGTTGCGCGACACGCAGGGCATCATCCTCACCCTATCCGGCTTTGCCGCGCTCGCACTTGGCGAGGGCCTAGCGGAACGCGCCGCGCGGCTGCTCGGCGCGCTGGCCACTCTGATGGAGACAAGTGGGGTCGCGCTGAAACCACCTGACCACACCCACTACCAGCAGCGACTCGCTGCCGCCCAGGCGGAGTTGGATGAGGCGCTCTTTGCCGCAGCCTACACGGAAGGCCAGGCGATGACAGTCGAGCAGGCGATCGCGTTCGCTGTCGACGAAGTAGCCAAGCCATCAACTGATGGCGACGTGAAGCGAACCCCTGAGCCAGCTTAAATCTGGCTGCTCAAAACGATCGCGGTGACGTTTTCAGGATTCTAACAGAGTAGATGTAAAATGTAGCGCGGTGTATAGAGACGGAACGTCTTTGACTAAGAAACCGGGTAAGAAAGGGAAACAACGTTGGGGTTTCAAAATGGGACGGAGAAGATGGCAGCACCTATAAGGGAGAGTACCCACCCGCACGTGCGCCGTCACTGGATTGTCGCCACTCGGCTCGGCTGGATCGCGCTGGCTGCGCTGGTACTGGCTCTTTTCTGGCAGAATGCGCCCTTTGTCGTACACAACACCTATCATGGTTGGCAGGAGCTGCAAGCTAGGCCAGCCATTGTTTCCCTTGTTTCGTTTCGCTCTTTCGTACTCTACCTGGTTGTCCTTCGATACATCGCGGCGTCAATTTTCATCCTCACGGCCTTACTGCTCTTTTGGCGTAGATCGAGTGACTGGATAGCGATCTTCGTCTCGACCGTGCTCCTGATCATGTCGTTCATGATGGCCCACGACAACGTAGAGACTTGGCATTATCCTCCTCTTGTAGTCCGACTGGTGCCTGCCGTAACATTGTTCTTACCGCCTCTTTTCTTCTATACGATGCTACTTCTCTTCTACCTCTTTCCTGATGGACGGTTCAATCCTCCTTGGACACGCTGGGTAGTCGGCATCTCGATCGTCTTGCCAGTACTCCTGTATGTCACAGGAGTCATCTCACAAATCAAGCACAGTGTAATATCTCGGTGGGAATGGCAGATTGTTGTGTCTGCGGCCTTCCTGTTGTTAGCCGTCGGCCTGTTTGGTCAGATCTACCGTTACCGCAAAGTCTCTACCCCCATCCAGCGCCAGCAAACCCGATTAGTCGTCTTTAGCTTGACGTTGCCGGTGCTCTACCTATGTTTCGCCCTGCTCATGGAGTATTTCTCCACAGAGTCGCCAGCGCTCTGGGCTCTGGTCGACCTTCATCTATCCTTGCTCGTTCAAACCTCCATCC
The DNA here is from genome assembly GCA_030863245.1 of Chloroflexota bacterium. Lineage (GTDB taxonomy): Bacteria > Chloroflexota > Anaerolineae > Ardenticatenales > Ardenticatenaceae > JALZCF01. Next base: position 1,477 of record JALZCF010000243.1, on the reverse strand, counting down.
CCCTAGCTATCGCCATCTCGATCTTCCGTTACCGCCTCTATGACATCGATATTCTCATCAACAAGACCCTGGTCTACGGTACGCTGACGAGCATCTTGGCACTTATCTACTTCAGCACTGTGGTGCTGATGCAATCGCTCTTCCGAATCCTCACCGAACAGAGCAGCGATGCCGCTGTCGTCCTCTCCACCCTCACCATCGCCGCGCTCTTCAATCCGTTGCGCCAGCACATCCAAGAGTTCATCGACCTCCGGTTCTACCGCCGCAAGTACGACGCCCAGAAGACACTGGCTGCCTTTGCTACCACGGTACGGAACGAGGTGGAATTAGACAAGCTGACCGGCGAGTTATTAACCGTTATCGAGGAGACCATGCAGCCATCCCACGTGTCCTTGTGGCTACGAAGCGAGGTACCGTTCCAAAGCACAGACACACAAGTGGCCGAGCAGAGCTGATGCTGTCCCCCGGCGAATCGGACGCCGAGCAGCTCCGCCGACGTAATCGGGAGCTGTCGATCCTCAACTCCATTGCCGAGGCGTTGAATGCAGAGGTAGATCTATCTCGTGCGCTGCAGACCGCGCTGGCCCAGGTCGCGGAGTTACTCGATCTCAATACAGGGTGGATCTGGTTGCTAAATGAGGAAACGGACAACTTCTACCTGGCTGCCGCACAGAATCTCCCACCTGGGCTGGCCAACTACCCTAACCGGATGGAGGGGCGATGCTACTGTCTGGATACCTACGAGGCGGGAGATATGGCGGGTGCGGCCAACATCAACGTGGTAACGTGCAGCCGACTGAAGTGGTTGGAAGTCGGCACAGGCGGTCTCCGCTACCATGCCAGCATCCCACTCTACGCCCATGGCAGGAAACTCGGCGTGCTCAATGTCGCGAGCCCAGACTGGCGGCAACTCTCCCAGAACGACCTCCGCCTGCTCCACACCATTGGAGATTTGATCAGCATTGCCATCGAGCGAGCGCGCCTCTTCGAGAGGAGCGTGCAGGTCGGTGCGGTAGAGGAGCGGAACCGGTTGGCACGGGAGATTCACGATACCATCGCCCAGGGTCTCGCGGCCATCACGCTCCAACTGGAAACCGCCGACGTGCTACTCGAGGCTAGCGCGAATCCAGATAGAGCTCGCCAGTCCGTACATCGCGCCTTGGAGTTGGCGCGCGCGAACCTAGAGGAAGCGCGTCGCTCCGTCATGGACCTGCGTGCCGCCCCCCTTGAGGGTCGTTCTCTCGTAGAGGCACTCACCGAACTCGTGGCGCAGCACAATGGGGGCGACCTAGAGGTTAGCTTTGAGGCAGTGGGCGAGAACCGCCCCCTACCCGTGCGCATCGAGACCGGCCTCTATCGCATCGCCCAAGAGGCAATCAACAACGCCCTCCAACATGCCGACGCCACCCACATGATCGTCCGACTCGTCACGACACCCGACCGCGTCCAACTCGCCATCGAAGACAACGGACGTGGC
>JALZCF010000229.1 GCA_030863245.1 Chloroflexota bacterium | reverse complement strand
CGTTCAGGTCATGTCGCTGTCCCAGGAGCCCACGGCGGAGGTCGTTGGCATCCCACTCGTCGTTGATGATGGCGTCTACATCAAGACCTTGAGCCCACATCGTGTCCGCGGTCTCCTGTGAGCTATCCGTCAGGAAATCATATCCGAACACTACGGCATTCTCTGCCGAAATAACCTCCGTATCGAGATGGGCGCGCAGATAGGCGCGGATATCCTCTGGGGATTCCACCAGACGCCCGATGGGGAACTTGGGCAGGTACAGATCCCGCCCGAACCAGAGGAAGGGCTCCGGGTCGACATAGAAGTCGTCGGTGAGGATGTTGCCCTGCCGGATGGCACTGCCGAGGGGCGAATTCCCTTCCGCAATAAGTTCCGCCTGGAACTCAGACTCGTTCGAGATCTCCACATCATCGCGCACGCGGTAGAAGGGGATAGCATCGTCACTGCCCACGACCACGACATATTGCAGTGAGGGATACTCCGCCATCCTCATCTGGATGAGATCCTTGATGGCTTCTGCGACGCCGTTTGCCTTCTCGACGTTACAACTATCCTCATCCCACGCGGCGTACGCTTGCGCAATGGTGGCGGTATTTTCCACCGGCTCAACCACTCCCTTCACATCTGGACGCGCGGCTAGCGCTGCAAGATCGGGAAGCAGGGAACCTACCCTCTCCTCCCCGTACAAGCGGTCCATGCGCTGCTTGTTGATCAGGATGAGCGTCTCCGGCTTGCTCCCGGCCGACCAGCCACCGTACGCCCCACCCTGGTTATACGGGAACGTCGTCTGGCACGACGGCGGCGGCGCCTCTGGCTCGACGGAGACCTCAAGCGTGTAGGGGGCGGAGCGGTCGTACGCGCCGTTGAAGCTAGAGACCATGATGTAGTAGTCGCCGGTGCGCTGGCGTACGTTGTAACCCACTTCCTCTTCATGCTCTCCACGCTCGGTCGAGATGGAGGAGATCGCACCAATCGAACTGATGGCACCGATAGAGGAGATCGCACCAATCGAACTGATGGCACCGATAGAGGAAATCGCACCAATCGAACTAATAGCTCCTGCATCAACTAACAAACCCAAGTCACGTTGCCCTTCATCCATCTGGCTGAGGTCGCTAAAGAGCACTAGATCGTAGTCAGCGGGCAAACTGTTCAATCGAACACGAAGCGTCGCGTACGGTTCGTTGACAGTAACTCTGAAGAGGTCGATATCCTTTGAATGGTCGATGGTGAACTCATATCTTCCTGGCGCCACCACGCACGCCTCCTGCCACCTGTTGTTCGGTTCCGGACATGGTAGCGGCACCACCTCACCGTGGGTAGTCGAGGGTGTCAGGGCGAGAGTAAGTGCAACACCAATGTGTAGTAGGAGAACTAGCACGAACAGCAGACGGGTAGAAGATCCATGCAACATTGTTGTACCCTTTCATTCAGGTAACTTTGTACGGTTGAGTTGCCGGGTCCGCGCCAGGTCGCGGACGGCGCCCAGTTCTTCAAAGATGGTAGCGGCCTCGGTTACCAACGCTTCGGCCTTGGCACTGTCTCCCTCGCGTCGATGCACCTCGGAGAGGGGGACTAGTGTTTGAGCAAGCTCATACCGGTTGCTGATCGAGTTCAACAGTCGATAGCTTTCAGATAGAGCCTCGGCGGCGGGGACAAGCGCGTCTGCGGAGAGAGCGATCTGTCCTAGCACCCGCTGCGCAGCCGCCTCATCGATGGTGGCTTCACTTTCTCGCGCGAGCCGCAGGGCTTGTTTTGCTTCCTTATAGGCGGCGACTCGATCCCCTTCAGAGAGGTGCACGAGCGCAAGGTAGCGGTACGCCTCGGCCAGATGACCACGCGCATCCAAATCGGTGAGCGTCTCGATCGCCGACTGTAACGTCTCCTCAGCTGCCTGGTAATCACCCCGTGCCAATTCTACGGCGCCTAGGTTGGTTTGTATGATGGCACACATCAGACGCGCGTCATTTTCGCCCCAAATCGAGAGACTCATCTTGAATGACTCAATTGCACTGTCGCTATCTCCAAGGCAGTAAGCGATCCAGCCTAGATTAGCATATCCACGCGCTTGGCGGTTGCGATCGTTCATACGTTTGGCTAGGGTCAGATCCCTCTTGAAGAACGCTTTTGCCCGTTCCCAATCACCTTTGCTAGCTCGCGTGAGATACGCCACGCCCAGATTGCTGGACGTATCAGCCTGACCCGGTAGGTCCTCAAGCTCCGTATAGATCTTGAGCGCCAGATTTAGGGGCTCCAGGGCCTCAGTGGGTTGGGCGAGGTACGTATACATAATTGTACCTTTTAACTTCTCACCATGTGCTCGAACGGGGTGAACGCCGGGCAGCGCATCGACCTGTAGCGCTTTATCACACCAAGCGAGCGCCTCGCGATACCTCCCCTGTCTATAATAGAGACCTGCACCCATAAGATATAGGGCTGCCTTCTCAATCGATTCCTTTGGGACAATGCGTAGCCCTACCTCCAGCGTGTCGAACGCATTCTCGAAGGCCCCCAGATGCTCGTACACAAGCGCGCGCTTGCGATGGAGGCGCGCGCGGACCTCGCTCTCGTTCTCTAAGTGAATCTGATCGAGTGCCTGTAGTGCGTTCTGGTAGTGGTCAAGCGCCTCACGGTAGTGCGCGCGGGTCAGGACGAGGTCGCCGAAGCCCTCCTCCGCTTGCACCACGACCACCGTCGGATCGCCGGATTCCATGGTCCAATTTAACGCTGCGCGCAGATTATCGTACTCTGCTTCCAAGCGTCTTAACCACGCAGGTCGTATAGTGTCTGCCATAAGCTGGGGAGCTGCCTCCTCCATGAGGGTGAGATAGTACGTAGCATGAGCCTCCCTTATTGCCGCTTCCTCGCCGCTGCCCTCCAGCCGTTCCAGGGCGTATTCTTGAATTGTTTGGAGCAGGAAGAATCGCAGTTTGCTGTCGCCCTGCTTGGTTTGGCGCAACAGACTTTTGTCAAGCAGGGATGCCAAACCGTCGAGCACCTCTAGCTCCAGGTCACCATCTCGGTTGCAGACGGCCTCGGCGGCTTGAAGAGTCAAGCCATCCACAAAGACTGCTAAGCGCCGGAAGAGCAACTGCTCGCTCGGGTCCAACAGGGTGTAGCTCCACTCGATGGTGTCGCGCAATGCCTGATGGCGCTCGGGCAGGTCGCGAGCACCACTTGTCAAGAGGTGGAGCGCGCTGCCGGTCGCCTTTGTTAAGCGCGCCTTCAGGGACTGGGGGGTGAAGAGCTTAGCGCGTGCGGCGGCCAATTCGATGGCAAGTGGAAGACCATCTAGGTGACGGCATATCTCGACGATCGCCAGCGCATTGTCGGGCGTGAGGGTGAAACCGGGCTTGACGGCCTGTGCGCGCTCGACGAACAACTCGACCGCTGCGTAGTGTGACAAGGCATCCACGAGCTCCTCATCACCGCGGGGCAGTTCTGCCGGATCGGGCAGCGCCAGGTGCGGGAGAGGAAATTCTTGCTCGCCCCGCACCCGTAGCGCCTCGCGGCTGGTGACTAGTACCTTTAGGCAGGGGCAGGCGGCCAGTAGCTCGGCCACCAGCGGTGCCGCCTCGATCACCTGCTCAAAGTTGTCCAGCACGAGCAGCAATGATTTGTCCCGTAAATGCGCTTTCAACGCCTCCCGTAGCGTCTCCGCGCCCTGCTCCTGGATATGAAGGGTCTCCGCGATGGTGGCCGCGACCAGGGAGGGGTCGCTGATGGGCGCCAGCGCCACGAAGAAGATGCCATCCGCAAAGTCGTCGAGCAGTTCTGCCGCCACCTGCAAGCTTAGCCGGGTCTTGCCCACTCCACCCGGCCCCGTCACTGTCACAAGGCGGATCGTCTCCCGCTGCAGCAGCTCTGTCAACGTCGCCAACTCCTGCTCACGGCCGATAAGGGGGGTGGGCATGACGGGCAGATTGTTGGGCCGAGACTCGAGGCTTAGGACGGGTGGGAAGTCAGCTTCCAGTCCCGGCACGACGAGCTGGAAGACATGCTCGGGCTCGGTGAGGTCTTTGAGACGATGCTGCCCTAGGTCGCGGAGGGCAACACCTTCCGGGAGACTCTCGCGGGTCAAGCGGACGGTGGCAAGGGAGAGGAGGACCTGACCGGGATGGGCCAGGCCTCGCAGGCGGGCGCAGCGGTTGACATCCGGGCCGTAGTAGTCGCCCGCTCGGAGATCCGCCTCCCCCGTGTGCAACGCCATGCGCACGCGTAACGGTACAGGCAGGGGCCAACTTTCGGCATCGAGGGCTTGCTGGAGGGCGCAGGCGGCGGCGACGGCATCGGAGGCGCGCGTGAAGACGACGAAGTGGCTATCCCCCTCGCCACGCGGCTTCACGAGCTGCCCGCCGTGGGCTTCCACCACCCGCTCCACCACCGCGTCGTGCTGGCGCATCGCCTGCCGCATCCCTTCCGGATCTTCCTCCCAGAGCGCCGTGCTGCCTCCCACATCCGTAAACCAGAACGTCACGGTGCCGGTCGGTAGGTTGTCCATAGCGTTACCTCAAGGCGCTCGCTGCAGCGTTACCAGCGTAATATCGTCTTCCTGTTCCCAATCAGAGCCCGTGAAGGCCTCCAGTTCGCGGAGCAGGCAATCGATCAGCGCGGTGCCACGGTGCACGCCGTGCTGCCAGAGCAGTCTCTGAAGGCGAGGGTCGCCAAACATCTCACCACGTGGACTGTGTGCTTCGACGAGACCATCACTGTACAGGATGAGTGTATCGCCAGGGAGGAGCCTGCCTTCTCTTTCTTCATAGTGCATCCCTGGCATCAGACCGAGCGGCATGCCTCGCGCACGCAGTTCTTCCACCCCGTCTGGATGGCGACGGTAGGGCAGATTATGGCCGGCATTGGCATAGTGAAGCTGCCCGGTCGTGGGATCGAGGATCATGAGGAGACAGGTAACAAACATGCCAGGGGGCATATCGGGGACAATCAACTCGTTGGCCTGCCTCAACGCCTCACCCGGCGTGTTAGCCTGCTGGGCAACGCCACGCAGTACGCTCCGCGTGGTTGCCATAACCAGGGCCGCTGGCACCCCCTTGTCGGTCACATCGCCAATAACGAACCCAATGCGGCCACCGGGTAAGAAAAGGAAATCATAAAAATCCCCACCTACCTCTCGAGCTGGCTGGTAGTAGGTCGCGCTCTCCCATCCTGGGAGCACGGGCACTTCTTTAGGGAGGAGCGAGTGCTGGATTCGTTGCGCCAGCCGCAGTTCATGCTCGATACGTGCGCGTGCCACCTCCCGCTCGTGCTCCAACCGCTGGGCCTCAAGGAGCTGTGCCTGGGTGTCCTGGAGATCCTCGTATGCCTGCTGCAGCTGCTGGTTCTTTTCCCT
>JALZCF010000212.1 GCA_030863245.1 Chloroflexota bacterium | reverse complement strand
GATCCCCTGCACGGTCAACAGGCCGAATCCGCCATGAAAGGGCGCGGATCGCATTCCCTGCTCTGCGAAGATATCGGAGAAGGTCCAGAAGCTGTAGCCCTCCACCAGCCCGGAGACACTCATCACGATCGTGAGCGCGAATGCGGCGGCGAAGGGCTGATCGTGCAAGGGGCTGCCCAGATTGGACGAGGTATTCCACTCGGTGTAATAGACGGGCCGCCCCCGTGCTTGGCGGCGCGCCTCCAGCGCCTTGCGCCGCATGATGTCGCGAGGAACTCTGGCTAGCTGCTCTTCAGGCGTGCCGCCCTGACCCGATATCAGATCGTTGGGGTACCCATGCGTGCTGATAAAGTCAACCGGAATCCCATGTTCCTCAGCGAAATCGAGGAAGGTGTCGAGCCATTGGTTCTGCGAGGTTGCTGGCCCGCCAACTTTGAGCGATGCGTCTACCCCTTTAATGGCCTCGACGGTACGGCGATAGAGCGTGAGATAGGCCTCCTGGCCGCCTGTCCAGAACTGGGCGCGGTCCGGCTCGTTCCACACCTCGAAGAACCACGTTCGCACCTCGTCCACCCCATACCGCTCGATCCAGTGCCTCACCAGCTTGCGGATCAGCGTTGCCCACTGTTGGTAGTCCTTCGGCGGGGTCGCATTGGCCTGATAGTGAAATGTTGTTTTCGGCCCCGAGGCCAGGGCCTGGGGCATGAAGCTCAGCTCGACGAACGGCTTCACGCCGACCGAGAGCAGGAAGTCAACGATCTGATCGGCATTGAAAAACGAGTAGAGCAGCTTTCCGTTCTGGCGCAGGAGCGTACTCATGTCATCCGAGAGCAGCCCGTGAAAGCGCACGTGGCGAAAGCCCAGCTCGCGGCGGCACCTTTCCAACTGTGCCTGCCAGTCAGCGCGCAGGGCGAGCGGCGCATGGCCGCTGCCAACCGTGTGCTCCCAGAAGTGCTCGAACTGTACCGGCGTCTGAGATAGATCGCATGTAAAGGTTGTCATGGTTCCATCACTCCTTCACGTGAAGAAAGGAACTAATCCACCTGCTGATGTATCGGCGATTTCCCCTTCATCCATCCGGGATGTCGATCGTCAGGTAACGGATATCCGGGCAAAAGCGACAGTGCCCCTCAGCGGATGGAGATGCCATCTGCTTGGTTATCCACTAGAGCGGCGCGCACCTGTGGTAACGCCAGATAGGCGCCCAGACTACCACCCCAGACAAGCACCTGCAGCACGAACTGGGGTAGGAAGCGGGTTCGTTCGGCAAACCAGTGCCAGCCGAAAAGCGGGGCGAGCAGGCAGAACCCTGATAGCCACAAGATCAGGGTGTAGAGTAAGGCCACCCCGAAGGTGGCGGCGCCGCTGGTCCGAAGGCGCGGTTGGGTGGCGACCCACCACGCAAAGAGGATGCCTGTCAGGACTGTATAGAGGAGGTGCAACAACATTCCCCACAGGAAGAGCGGCGTGAGTGGATAGGTATCCTGGAAGGCTTCCTCGCCTAGCACGACCGCCGCCACCAACCTGAGCGGGGCCATCCAAGACTGACCGCGCAGGATGGCTGCCGCACTCGCCGCCACCGAGAAGAGCATACCGGAGAGGAGGCCGGCAACCAAGCCGTGACGCAGGATAGCCCTCGTTCTGATTCGCTGCGTCGCGCCTGTTCTGTCCATGCTCTACTACGCAGACAAACCGGAAGGCGCAGGACGCTTGTCGAACTCGCCCTTGCGTGCGTGCTCTTTGATGTAATCGGCGGTGCGAGTGGCAATGGCCTGGATGGTGAGGCTGGGATTGACGGCCGAACTGGTGACGAAGACCGAGCCGTCGCAGACGAAGAGGTTGGGCACATCCCAGGTCCGGCACCACTGGTCCACCACACTCGTCGCGGGGTCGCTGCCCATGCGGCAGGCGCCCAGCAGGTGAGCCGTATCATCCACCGACCAGGTAACTTCTGCCCCGGCCGCCTCCAGGATCTGGCGCTCTTTCTCCATGCCGGCCTGGAAGAGCTTCTGGTCGTTCTCGCCCCAAGCGAAGGTCACGCGCGCGACCGGTAGGCCGTACTGGTCCTTCAGCTCTGGGTCGAGGGTGACGGTGTTGTTGTCATCAGGCAGGCACTCGCCGACCAGCCCCCAGCCAGCGTAGTGGTTGTAGTCGAACATCAACTCGCGCAACTCGTAACCCCAGAGACCCAAGCTACCGTGTGCCTGTTTAGCAAAGGCCTGCGGAAAGGTGCCGATACACTCGATGGTAAAGCCACGCACGTAATCGTT
>JALZCF010000208.1 GCA_030863245.1 Chloroflexota bacterium | reverse complement strand
CATGATGTACTCGCCAGGCTCGAAGTAGCTAGCGTGAGAGCCGGCGCCCACAAAGATCACCGGGTGCGTCCCTTCTTTGACAAGTAGCGGATCGTCCCAGCGTCGGCGCAGATCATCTCCGCTGTAGTCATGCGAGGCATACGCGACCCAGCAAGGCTCGAGTCTGCCATCTGTGTCCTGGCTGAGGTAGACAAAGACTTGCTCCCAGTCCGCCTCATGGTCATTGGCACCGTAGAACGTCGATCGCCAATTGTTCATCGGATAGAAGAACAGGTACTGCAGGACGATCCAGCCGCCCTCGCAGATCACTCGCCCATAGTAGACCCGGCGGCGAGCTCCGCCGCAGAGCTTGCGATACTGCACTTCAGCCGCTGCGGTCGTGCCGCCGGGCACGACGCCACGAATCAGAAGCGACAAATCGAAGAGCGACCCTGCGATGCGCGAGAGCAGCGGGACGCGGGCCAGACGGCTCGACGCCTCGAAGGGCACGCGCTCCGGACGGTGCAGCCAGCGCTGGTACTCGAGGGGCTCAAGCGGCTGCTCCACGTAGCGTAGGTAGAACTGATGGCCGAGCGGCACGTGATCGAACTCGGCCAACCGCTCCAGGTCCAGTTCGCCTTTCGCCACCAACTTACGCACCCTCCCTCGATCATCTCTCTCCCATAGGCTGCAGCATGCCACATATTCATCCACGGCGGAGGGAAAGAACATCTCTCCCTTCGTGAACCGGATCACCGGCTCATACTGCCGCAGTAGCTCCAAGTCGCTCACGCAACCACCTCCATCTCGCGGCGACGCTCGAAGCAGCGTTGGACGTTCCGCTGGTTGAGATAGAGAACAATGAACAGGTCGATGACCATCTGCATATACGATGGCACGCCCTGGAAGTACTGGACAATGCCAAACAAGAGACTCAAGCCTGTCAGGATCATGGTAGCGAACCAGGCCCAGCGCTGTAGCCACCACAGCCCCGCGATGTTGATCAGGAGCAGCACGACGATCAAAGCGGTGAGCATGTTGAGCACTCTGGGATCTGTGAAAGGGATCAGCAGAAGCGATAGGATGCCGCGCGGCATCTTGACTGTCTGGACGAGAAAGGCAAGCACCGTGATCGACTGCAAGATGATGATGGCGTATACACCGAACGGACGTGTTGCGTCTCTTGCTTGTTCGGCCAAGCTAGGCCTCCCTCTGGCTCTTATGCAAGTAGGCGAATTATAAGCTCGACGTGATAGGTTGGGTAGCTTGCGAGAAGCGTACAACATCATGGCGGAGATAACGATAGGATCAAGATTCGATTCTGGCGCTCCGTATTTCCCGTCGCTTTTTCTATACTGTGGGGAAAGACACCACCGGGGGGAACCGAGACGCTATGCAAGATGACTTCGTTTGGGCTTTCGGTTGGGGGTACGTAGCGCTTACCCTAGCAGCCATCGTGATAGGTCTTCCTGTCGCCTACGCCACCAACCATCTTAGACTCGCCACCTATCTGATGTTGGCGCGTGGCGTCAGCGGCTTCCTTGCTCTGCTCTTTTTCCTTGCGCGAGGCCAGTTCCTATACCCAGCCAACCGCATGACCACTCTCTTCGTACTTCTGCTGTATCCTCTTGTCGTGCTGCTTAACTTCATTTTCTTCGGCGTAAGCCTCATCCTCCAATAGAGTCGGCATACATCTTGCATTGTAAGTAACAAGTATTGATAGAAGGAAATCTCGACGATAGATAACTGTGATAACAGGAAGGAGATTACGCCGTGATTGAAGCGACAAGGATCCAACCCAAAGAGATTCCTGCTAGCCATCGGGATCTGCTTGAGGAACCTATCGTGGCAGCACTTGCCACAACCTTACCGGATGGCACGCCACAGGTCACACCCGTATGGTTCAATGAGGAGGAAGGCCACATCTTGTTCAACTCAGCACGGGGGCGACTGAAGGATCGGGCGATACGGGAGAATCCGTATGTCGCGTTGACCATCATCGACCCAGAGAATCCCTACCGTTACATTGCGATCCGTGGGCCGGTGGTGGACATCACGGAGGAGGGTGCACGGGACCATATCGACTTTCTCGCCAACCGCTACCTCGGTGAGGATGAGTACTCGGGACCCAAGGATCAGGTGCGTGTCAAGTACGAGATAGTGCCCGAGCACGTCGCAACCATGGCCTAGCGGAAGAGCAGATGGTAGAGCATAATGCCACCCGATTACTAACCACTAGTCACTGATCATTGATCGCTGCTGTATACCGTTGAGCCTTTTCGGGCGCGATGGGCTCTTCGAGGAAGATGGCGTCAACCGTCCGGCTGTTCGCATACTTGCGAATTCGATCCGCAAGATGGGGCAGAAGCTCGACTGATTCCAAAATCGCCAGAGGTATCCACTTAACCGCTGTTTGGTTGAGATCAGGTGCCTCTGGCATCCGCGGTCTGGCATCGCCTGATAGGCGGCACTCGAATATCAGAGAGAGCTTGTGAATGGAACCCGCCCAGTAGGCGTTGCGATGGGGCTCATACTCAATCACATATATCAGGGGGCCGACCTCAATCTCGGCTGCTACTTCCTCTTTCACCTCGCGCCTCAGCGCCTCGATGACTGATTCATCAGGATTGACGCCACCGCCAGGCAAGTTGTAGTGGAGGCCTGTCTCATCGTGAAATTCAACAAGCAAGACAGCCTCATCTTCAATGATCAAGGCTCTCGCTCCGACTCGGATGCTGAAACGCTGCATAAACGCACCTCTTCCCTATCTGCTTCCTTATGACTTGCGATGAACAGAAGCGGCAAGGCAAGCTCCTACAGCTCCTACAGCTCCCTTGGGAATTATGGGAGCTCCTTCTTGATCGTCAACAACGATGATGAGAGACCATCCATGCAGCGACCACTGTGGTTCCTCCTTCTCGTTTCCATACTCTTGGCTCTGGCGGCCTGCACAACGCAGCCACCCGCACCCCCTCCAGAAGCCATCCAGACCGCGATCGCCCAGACCAGTACTGCCGTCGCTGCCGTCGAGGAGCCTGTGCAGGCGGCACTTGAAGCGACGCAGATTGGCACGCCAGCTGCCCTGCAAGCAGAGCAGCCTGCTGTTACGCCCTCTGGGATGGAGGAGGCTTTCCCG
>JALZCF010000204.1 GCA_030863245.1 Chloroflexota bacterium | reverse complement strand
GCTCCCGGCCGCGAGCGCCACCATGAGCGCCGCCACCGCCACCATCACTATCAACTTCCTCATCTTCCACTCCTTCCTGATCGAGCTTCGCGCGGCTCTCCCCGCGCATCTCTGTGTGTTTGCTTGCGAGGGGATTATCCGGGCCGGACGCTCCCGGTACATCTGCCGGGCGGACAATTATTCGTATGCCGGGTGGCCATAGAGTAGAAAGGGCCTCCCGGCGGATGCGCCGGCGGCGAAGGCGAGGGTCGGGAACAGCCGGCGAGGGGCCCGGGGCTTCGGGCTGGGGAAGCTGCTAAGGAGGCCGATCTACAGATGCCGCCCCCGAACCGGCGGCGGCGCGTTCACGAACCTTTAATCCAGAGTTTGCCCCTCTTTAACACGGCGGAGCCGGCGAGCGTGTAGGATCCAGGCGTGGAGCGAGGTCGCCCTGGTTCATCACATCGTCAGACCTCGTCCGCCACCTCCTTTTGCGGGCCCCGGAGCCTACCCGCGACACATCTGGCACACACCGCGGTTATCTTCAGCTTCTCGGGCCACGCAGCCTAGCGGCAGGATTCCTCCCATCCTTACCGCCGTTAGGTCTCTCTGCCCACCAACCTCCGAGAACGTTACGGGCCGTTCTACAGGTCATCCCTGTTCGAGCAGTCGACGACGGTATCGCCATCGGCGTCGTTCCCGTAGCCCACATCCGGCCCGGGATCCCTGCGTGACGCTATGTAGGCGCAGTCGATCAGGTCGTCGGCGCCATCGCTCGCGTCGCCCGAGTCGCCTGGCGCGTTACCATAGATCGTGTCGTGGTCGAAGCCGCCTCTCAGCGTGTCGGCGCCGGTGCCGCCATAGATCGTGTCGAGGCCGAAGCTGTGGCGGACTTCATCGTTGCCTCCCCTGGCGAATACCACATCATCGCCGGCGTAGGGGATGATCACGTCCGCCGAGTCGGTTCCATAGATTATGTCAGGTCCGCTTGTGCCCTGACACGAAGTACTACCCGCCGTGCAGTCGATCGTGGTGGTCTTTGTATCGTCCCCCTTGGGAGCCGCGAGCGCGAGCCCGCTCGCCACGAGCGTGGCCAGAGCTATCGTGGCCAGCAGTAGAACGGTCTTTCTCACCCCCGTCACCTCTCTACCAGCGGGGCGCAGAAGTAAGGTGCAGCCTCAGCCCCTTTACGTAACGAGCTAGAAAATAGCCCGCCGCCCCGAATGACGCATCCCATAGATGGGGGATCTTTCCCTAACTCATTTGGACCAGTTGGGCGACGAGAAAGGGCCGGGCGATTAATGAGAAACCCATAGGCGGCGAATCGGTAACCCGATACGACTAGGTGAACGTCGGTTTGGTCCATTGCAAGCATGAGCCGGGACGACCAGTACGATGTTCGTCTCTCCCTTCTGTTTCCCGAACCGCACGCTGTCCCAGCGCGATCCGTATTGCCTGAACAACATCGCCTGCCTCATCAAAGCAAATAGCGATGATTCAGCGATGAATAGCAGCTAATCTAGAGGCTCCAACTCAGCGTTTAGTGGGCACGGAGAACCACACTCGTCGTTGTATCGTCTATCTCCCGTCGACAACAGCACGGCGCCAGCTGCAGCCCTTGAGACCGTACGTAAGGAGATCGAAGTCTTGGCAGCAAGAGGTTGTGTCTTAAACTCTATCGGTCTCGCGGGACCTGAGGTGTCGAACCCCTCAAATGTATCTTGCCGGCCTTGGCGAGAGCGAAGGTCCACTGAGAAATCAAAGATCCTGCGAGAATGCTGCCGAGTAGGATCCACCAGTTCATCCTGACAGGGCTGTACCACAGCACTATAACTAGCATCGCAATTAGCCCGTAGAAAGTGCCCATTGCTAACCGACCCGAGCGCGGCATACTGGACGCAGCCTGTCTACCTTCTTCGGCTGCTGCGTTTGCTGCACCGAGCATGCGGTGAAGAAAGCCGGGCGGTCTCGTTTGCAGGTCTCCTTCGGTTCCGTGTTGACCTCTCGAGGTGCTCCTGGCAGGTCCTGTCTCGGGCATTATTAGAATCGTCACCTGAAGACTGACACCGATGAGAAGACCAAACATCACCAGTACGAAGGCGTTTATCATTGGATCAACCATCAGAGGCTCCTGCATGACCACCAATTTCGTTGCCTATCTGGATGACAAGCCTGATCAGGAGGATCACGGCGGGCACCGCAAAAGTGCACGTGAGGGATACCAAGTAGAACGGCAGAATGGAGCTCAGTTCAATACCCTCCAGCAGGGCAGTGGTAAGCCACGGTCCACCGAACCAGAACGTTGGGAGCGCGAGGAGCTCACCAACCAGCGAAACGATGGTCTTGGGATCCTTCGAAGGGCTTCGCCAAGCAGTTCGCACCAAGAGCACAAAGGCTACGCTGCTTACGATGCCGATTAAAATGCCGAGAGGTATCCCTAGCATAGATTTCGGACCTCACACTGCACGATGGTCTGCATGCGCCCTTGGTTCTCTGCCACCAACTTCGAGCAACGTGCGGTACCTACTGACTATACCCGAGAACTCGTCTGCGCCGTTCCTCTTGGGTGCGCAGGCGTTCTATTTCCTGCTCTGCTTTGCGTTTGTCCAAGATCAGAGCGTTCACTTCCATCGCAAGAATGCTGGTGGCTTGATTCATGACCTGTACGACCAAGGCCTCAGCCATGAAGTACATCTCGTCGTACGGCACCCCCTTTCCTATACCGGGGTATAGGTTTTCCAGTTCGTCGAGGGCGGAGACCACTCTCCCCGACCGGTCCAGGATACGAAAGTTACCTATCCAGTCCCGAAAGGCCGTCAGCGTGTGGCCCACGTATTGGACTTCTCCCGTAGCGGGATTGAGCTTCGGCCATTTCACGTTAATCAAGACGACGCCCTTGGGATTCTCCGCGACAGCAGCCGTGACCTCCGTCAGTGTCTTAGGGGCACGGAGTTTAACGATTTTGGCTCCCAGAATTCTAAGTGCTCCAATTATCTCTCTCAGAAAAGCCGATTCCTTGAAACCTTGTTCGAGCGTTGGCCAACCTGACCATTTCAGTAGATCGTCTACCGCCGCTAGGTGACGCACTCCAGTCAGGCGTAACGCTTGGGTAGCAGCTACCCAAGAGCAAATAGGGAGACTGCTGGAGATGGGAGCTATCTTCAACAAGCGCATCTCCGTGATGGCGGCTGCTCCGAGACGACCGAGCCGGCCGACAGAACCTGCAAGACCTGGAATAGTCAGCAGACGTAGGGCGTCCTTACCGTACCCCCATCCGCCCTCTGCTGCGCCCTCACCTAGCCTAAGTACATCAACGAAGGCGCCTCCCAGCTCCATAGCCGTCGACAGAAACGTAGCAACACTAATCGCGAACCAGCCAGGATTGTCCTGTACAAACCTTTCGAGTTCCTTTTCGCTCTGGAGCCGTTGTTTCTCCCACCACTCGGCGTCTTCCGCTCTAAGGAACCTCACCATCGCTGCCTCCACCAGCTTTCCCGAGGACACCCCTGACGAGTGCTATAGGGTTGATAC
>JALZCF010000712.1 GCA_030863245.1 Chloroflexota bacterium | reverse complement strand
AAGCAGAACGGAGAGGTTCGTATCACCTTGCACTGGCAGGCCATGCAGGACGACCTGCCACTGACACAGCGATTCCTGCACCTCGTCCCGGCGCAGGGCACCCCTATACCCTTGGCGCAGGTGGATACTCCATTGGGACAAGAGTATCCAAGCACCCAGTGGACAGCCGGTGAGTGGGTGAGCGAGACGATAACCCTCTCGATTCCGTCAGATGCACCACCACGCTTACGGCTGCTAGTTGGCCTCTACAACCCTGCTACATCTGAGCGGCTGCCGGTCGCTCCGAATACAGTAGATGAGGCGTTTGAATTAGGTACGTTTAGAAGTGACGAGAGTGGATTACAATTCACCCTGACCGATCTGGGTCTTCGATGAGATGATGGAGGACGTTGTCGCCAGCGCGGCTCCACGGATCAGCTGGAATGGAATCGTCGGCACAAAACTGGCTACACCAGATTTACTTCCCACTTTACCGGGAACATATGGCCACTTTGTTCGCCATCATAAGGAGGCAAGCAGATGACTGATATGGGAGCCGGCCCACCCCCACCTGACTCGGCCCGCCAGCCCGTTTCCCCACAAGAGTCTACCGGAGCAGCGCCTCAGCCAGAGGCAGAGGAGCGTACAACGGTATACGCCGACAAAGAGGCGCCTAGGGCGCAGGATCCCGACACCGAACTGGAAGAGGCTAGGGCGATCGCTGAGGAACTGATGCGTGCGCGTTTTTCTGAGGAACTACGCAACGCTCAGACGGCAGACCCCGACGCAGCGCCGGGTATGGCCAAGGAGCTAGCAACCCTGGTGCTAGCCAGAATGAGCGTTCCGGCCGACACCGACCTTCACGAGGCGATTTTCAGGATGGCGCGCGACATGGTTGCAGCAGAACATCCAGCGGTGGACGAAGGGGATGTTGGGGATATGGGTGTCCCGCTAAGTTAGCGAGGGCTACGGCGGTCCTCCTGCATCGCCAAGACCGAGGACATGAACGCGCTCGCCGGAGAACTTCTTCGCTTCGGGATCCCACGGAAAGAAGATTGATACATCGAACTCGACTGGCGCACCCGTAGCCGGAAGGTGCAGCCAGTCGTTTTCGTGTGTCCCGCTGACGTGTGCTTCCTCCCAAACCCCTTGCGGACCGATCACGATGTGCTGAAGATCGAAATGGATATCCGGGAATGCAGTGAGCAGCTCCGTGTAGAAGCGAGTGGCCCCCTGCTTCCCCTGCCATACATCGCCCGTGTTGACGATCTCGTACACACAATCCTCGGTGAGCGTCGCCATCAGCCCGGGAATATCCCGCTTATCTTCAGCAATAGAGTGGGCTATCCACTCCTGGCGAATCTGGTTGTACTCTTCAGGTGTGATATTACGGCGTATTTGCGCGACGACTGCTTTCTCGGTCATGAGCATATCCTCATTGTCTCGCTTTTGCAGCAACGTGAATACAGGGAGATGACCGCACTCCTGCAGCGACTCTTTTTTTAGGCGGTTCAGCTCGTCCGTGCTGAGTGTAGCGGCTTTCGCTGGAAGACGAAAAAAGGATAGAATTCACGAGTGGAGGTGACAGAGTAAATAAACGAGCTAGATCGGACTAGTCAATCATGCGTTCGATGTCCCACCAGATAACGTTATGCTTCATTTTGACCCTCGCCCTGCTAATAACGGCTTGTGGCCCCTCCGTAGTGGCAACGCCTGATGATCGGATCAGCCCCACTCCCACTGTAATGCCGACTCTCACCGAGTCAGCGCCCCTCCCTACGGCTACGCCACTACCCACGGCGACATCAACGGTGGTCGTGCAAGAGCTGCCTGAATCTACGCTCTTTGACGTCGATTGGGAAGACCGTGCACTTTTTCGCGAGGGAGTGATCCCTGCTGCTCAGGATGTACTCGACGAGCTGGCGGGGGCGTCCGTGTATCACATGGACCTCGAGATTGCTGGTGATTACCGTAGTTTGACGGGTCGAGAGGAAGTTCTTTACACGAACCAGGAAGAGGTAGAACTGGGCGAGATCTACTTCCGCCTTTTCCCTAATCTCCTGGGTGGCGAAGTGATCATCGAAAATCTGACGGTCAACGACGCGGCGGTGGAACCGGAGTACGAACTAGAGAACAGCGCGCTGCTCGTTCCACTTCCAGAGGGCATTGAGCCAGGGGAGCAGGTAGTGATAGGGCTGGACTTCCAGGTTAAAGTGCCAATGACACCCGAGGGCAACTACGGTTCCTTTATCTTCCGAGACGATGTTCTGGCGCTGGCTCACTTCTATCCCATGATTCCTGTTTATGATGAGGATGAGGGATGGAATGTAGAGATCCCAGCCGAGAGCGGCGACATTGTCTTCGCTGACAGTAGCTTCTACGTGGTAGAGGTAACGGCCCCGTCGGATGCCGTCCTCGCCGGTTCCGGTATAGTGATTGAACGAGAGAGTGCGGGGAACAAGCAGACTCTCACCTTCGCTGCCGGCCCCATGCGCGACTTCTACCTCGTTGCTAGCGAGGAGTACGAGGTCGTTAGCACGGAGGTCGGGGAGACAACAATCAATAGCTACGCATTTCCCTTCCAGAATAGGATAGCAGAAGAGGTGCTCGAAACTACAGCAGATGCTATCCAGATTTTCAACGAACGTATTGGCCCATACCCATACACGGAGTTCGATATTGCGCCAACCCCTAATCAAGCTCTTGGCATTGAATATCCAGGAATCGTCGTGATCACGGATCGCTTGTACAACGCGGCTAATTCCGGCGTTTTGGAGTCAACTATCGCACACGAGGTAGGACACCAATGGTTTTACAATGTGGTGGGCAATGATCAATTAGACGAGCCGTGGGTCGACGAGGCACTGGTACAGTACATTACCTATCTGTACTTCCTTGAGCAGTACGGTTCTGCGGGAGCAAGTGGATTTTACCAGTCACTACAGGAGCGTTGGCAACGCGTGGGCGAGGCGGATATTCCAATTGGCCTCCCTGTTGCCGCGTATTCGCCTGAGAGGTACGGTGCCATTGTCTATGGTCGTGGTCCCCTTTTCTTTGATATGCTAGCGGCGGAGATAGGAGAAGAGGCATTCAACGAGTTTCTGCGTGAGTACTACCAGACCAATCTATTCGGTATTGGGACGGGCGCAGAAATCAAAGAAGTTGCCGAGAAGGCATGCGACTGTGACTTGACACCACTGTGGGAGGAATGGGTTTACGAGGAAATGTAACCTCACGTGTTACGCGAGGTTACACTTCGTCCTCAAGGACGTCATCCATTTGCTCGTCCATCTCTTCGCTATAGTCCTGTTCCACAAGAGGTTCGCGCAATGGGGAAGGTTCCGTTCGTGTTGCCTTTCTCCCTGCCTTCCGTTCCACAGCCTCGTCTCGCAGGTCGACATCCTGGGTAGGCTTCTGCTCATCCAAATGCTCCATCTGAGCCTCCATCTCCTGACTGTAGTCGTGCTCCTCAATCTCTCGCATCTTCGATCCCTTCTTCACTCAACAACGGACTCCGCAATAATGGACTAGCACAATTTATTCCGAGGGCTCATGGATGCAACACTCCAACGTATGGATCAACAAAAAGAGCGCTGTGCAAAGCACAACGCTCTCTTTGTGTGACTGGAACCAACTGTGACGGATTCCTGCAGATGCAGGCCTCCTCACAGCTGCCAGCCAGCCCGTGGCGAAGGAAAAGATACAAAACGACAAAGCCGCTGAGGTAGGCGGGCGACGACCTACTTTCCCACGCCCCTTCGGGCGCAGTATCCTCGGCGCTGGTGGGCTTAACTGCCAGGTTCGGGATGGGACTGGGTGGACCCCCACCGCGACTGTCACCTGCCTACCTCAACGGCTTTGCGAGCTAGCCGCCGCCGCCGCGCGCTTGCTTGAAGCGGCGCGCACTGCGACTACCTAGCTTACCTTGAAGAACATGCGATTTAGAACCGCCGTGCGAACGGTATGAGACGAAGCGCTCGGGCGTTAGTACCGCTCGGCTGCACGTGTTGCCACGCTCCGACCTGCGGCCTATCAAGCTTGTCGTCTACAAGCGCCCTTACCACCTTCACGGTGCCAGTGATCTCGTCTTGAGGCAGGCTTCCCACTTAGATGCTTTCAGCGGTTATCCCTTCCTGACGTAGCTACCCGGCCGTGCCAT
>JALZCF010000175.1 GCA_030863245.1 Chloroflexota bacterium | reverse complement strand
GTCGCATGCAGCAGGGACTTGCCCTGCTAGCCTTGGTGCAGCAACATCCGGCGGCGGAACATGAAACCAGAACGCTGGTGCAGCGACAGGTACAACAGTACCAGGCAGTCATATCACCAGCCCAAATGCACGCCGCCCGGCAAGGGCAACCGGACGAGCTGACTACGGCGATCGCCATGGCGCAGGCAGAACTGATCGCCGAGCTGCCGCCACCGATGCAGGTGTCCCATCTCCCTGCTCCCCCTTCCCCCACCACCCATACGATGGTCGAACCACTGACCGACCGGGAATTGGAGGTGCTGCACCTCCTTGCGCAAGGCCTGACCAACCGGCAAATGGCCGAAGCCCTATCGGTGGTACTGGGCACGGTAAAGGCCCATAACAATCGCATCTACGGTAAGCTCGGCGTCAGCAATCGCGTGCAGGCCGTCGCGCGCGCCCGCGAACTGGGGTTGATATCGTAACCTCTCTCCTTCCCGGGCCACGTCTCTCTAACCTCCTTTGTTAACCCCGAAACTTAACCTTCGTTAGATGACTGCCTCTGGGGTTTCGGTTATCCTGCTACCAGATAACCGATTTTCAAATCTCTAATCCCCAAAGGAGTGACGCATGAGTGACAACGGATTGAACCAACAGCAAGCCGAAGCCTTTGGCGAGCGGCTGGTCGGGATGCTCAACGAGGGCGCGCTGGCCCACCTGGTCAGCATTGGCCACCAAACGGGCTTGTTCGACACACTATCCATCTTGCCGCCCGCTACAAGCGGCCAGGTGGCCGAAGCGGCTGGCTTGAACGAGCGTTACGTGCGCGAATGGCTGAATGCCATGACTGTCGGGCGAATCGTGAGCTACAACCCGGCCAACCAGACGTACCGCTTACCTCCCGAACACGCCGCGTGGCTGACCCGCGCGGCTGGGGCCGACAACATGGCCGTCTACATGCAGCATGTTTCCTTGTTGGGGACGGTCGAGGCGCCAATTGTGGACCGTTTCCGCTATGGCGGCGGGGTGCCCTACGAGGCCTTCCCGCGCTTTCACGAAATCATGGCCGAGGACAGCAATATGAACGTCGTCTCTGCGCTGGTAGAGCAGATTCTGCCGCTGGTGCCGGGGCTGGTGGACAAACTCCAGGCGGGCATCCAGGTATTAGATGTGGGCTGCGGGCGCGGGCGCGCCATCAACGTGATGGCCCAGGCGTTCCCGCAGAGTCACTTTACGGGCTACGACATTTCCGAGGAAGCGATCGCGTTCGCCCAGGCGGAAGCAGCGGAGTGGGGGTTGCACAATGCTCACTTTGCCGTCAAGGACGCGGCCGCGCTGGATGCGGTGGGGCGATATGACCTAATCACGGCCTTCGATGCCATTCACGACCAAGGGTTTCCGGCGCGGGTGCTGCGCAACATCCACCGCGCGCTCAAGCCAGACGGTGTCTTCCTGATGCAAGATATCGCCGCCTCCAGCCACGTCCACCACAACATGGACCTGCCCACTGCTCCCTTCCTGTACACCATTTCCACCATGCACTGCATGACCGTCTCCCTAGCACAAGGTGGAGTCGGGCTGGGCACGATGTGGGGGCGCGAAACGGCGCAGCGAATGCTGGCCGAGGCCGGCTTTACCGACATCACAGTGCAGCAACTCCCCCATGATATCTTTAACGATTACTACATCAGTTATCCTGGTTAGGGGTTACGGGAGATTGGAGATTAGCGATGGCCGATCTCCAATCTCAAACCCTTCACTAGATTGCTAGGTTGCTCTGTTGATGCCGAGCGCCCTTCGCCTTGCTTGTTCCAGCCAGTTCTGCCTCCAGTAGCCGCAGAAAATCTGCCGCTACCGGCTTCAGTTGCTCGATCAAGCGTTGCCGCATAGCCTCGTCCCGGTACCACATCTGGTTGGTCCATGCGCTCGCGAGTGCCACCGCGTCGGGCGTGGAGCGGTCAAGATAGCCAGGGATGAGGGGCGCTGCACCGCGCATCAGGAAGCGCTCATCGAACAGGGACTCGACTAGCCTTTCGTGTTGCTGGGCAAAGGCGGCGTACGCCCGCCGGGCAGCGTGCTGTAGACGACGGCGGTTGTAGTCCGCCAGTAGGCGTTTGGCGAGGAGCCCTTCTGTCTTCATCAGAATGTTCATGGTGTGTCTCCTTTATGATTCACTGCTTCGATTCGACGAATAACAAATCTTTGGGTTATTACGTTACTTGCCTTACAAGGCGCCGATCTCGGCCGGGCGTAGCTGGGCTGGTAGGCCGCTCTCGACAACCTCGGTGGTTGGCCACTCTTGATCCTGCATGATCGCCTGCTGCCACAGAGGCTTCATGTCTCGGCTCAGCTGCTTGTGGAAGCGCTTGGCCAATCCTTGGATCTGGCCGGCCGCGAGCTGGCGGTGCTGCGCCTTCAACGTGCGATCCAGTGCCCGGCTCCCCACGGCCGCCATCGTCATACCTTGTGAATACACCGGGTTGGGGGCGTAGGCGGCATCGCCCAGCACCAGGAACCCTTCCAGATAGCGCGGCAGTTTGTCGTAGTGACGCACCCGGTTCACCGCGTGGCGGTAGCCATAGGGCTTCGAGAGCGGGCGGGCATCCTTGATGGCCTCGTAGAGCGCTTGCGTATGAAGGGAGCGAGCAAAGGCTAGGAAACCGGCTTCGTCCGTCGGCGGAAAGTCGCCCGCCATGCCGATCAACATCACGTACCAGCGATCCTCCTCTATCGGCACGATCGCGCCGCCGCACGTTTGATCGGGTGGCGTCGGGGCGACGTAGAGTTTTTTCCAGTCGACATCGAGCATCCCCGGACGCTGATACAAGCGCGTTGTGTAGCCGGAAAAGGCGTTGACCGTCGTTTCCTGTGGCGGCGTGTACCCCAGGCTCGCTAGCCACAGCGGCGCGCGCGAGCGCCGGCCGCTGGCGTCGATGACGAGATCGCCTGCCAGGTGCTGTTCAGTCGACTCGCTTGCGCTGCGGTCACGCAGGTGCACCCCCGTCACATAGATCCCCTCGTCGTCGACCGATAGGCCAACCGCGTCGTGCCCCTGTAGGACTCGCACGCGTGGATGGGCCGCCACGCGCTGGTAGAGAGTCGTCTCGAGGAGGGGACGGCTGCTGGAGATGGATGGGAAACTCGACCGGTAGTCGGGCGTCATCCGCCTGCCCCTGGAAAACGAGGCGTTCTCGGTCGCGAGGTCAACGGCCACCGCACCGTGGGCCAACAATTCGTCGGCCAGTCCCGGAAACTGCTGCTCCAGGAGTATCTGCCCCTCTGCCAGTAGCACGTGGCCGTGGCGGCACTGAGGGACACCACTACGGTAGCTCGGCGTAGTGGGGAGGTGATCGCGGTCGATGATGGTCACATGCGCAACGTGGTCAGCTAACACGTTCGCTGCGGTGAGACCGGCGATGCTACTCCCGATGACGATAGCATGTCCGGGAAAGCGCTCCTGCCTGTTACGCTCCCTGACCCGATCGAGTAGCCGCTCCCGATACGCTTCTTCCAATAGCTCCTCTCGATAGAGCTTGGCCTGTTGTTCGAGGTAGTGTGTGTTGTACATAATGGTATCCTTTCCGCTGCGAGTTCCCCTCGCTATCAGCCAGGTAATACCCGTTCATACGGTTTGTACTGTCCGGTATCAACCTGATACCTTCACTATAGCGGTGGACCGTCCTCCACGAGTCCCAACTGCGTCCTCTTTGCGTCCTTTTTGGTATGAGATCTGTGTCAAGCTGCCCACAGCTGATGAGTTTTGACGAGCAAAAGCGGTAAATTCTGTAAGCTCCCCCAGCTCCCACAACTCCTACAGCTCCCATCGCAGTTAGGTGAGCTCTGACAGCCACTCCGGTTTACCGAACTTGTTTGTCAAAAACCATTAGGACATTGGCCTCGATCTCCTTCTGCGCACGTGCCTTCGCTACCGAGATGCGGTGATGCCCATCCCGAACAAAGTAGTTCTCTCCTATCTGGAGCAGTTCCACAGGTGGCAAGGGTTTGCCCATCTGGTAGGCGATCGCGATTCGGATCCATCGATCTTTCGTATGCTCTTGGAGGGGCTGGAAC
>JALZCF010000174.1 GCA_030863245.1 Chloroflexota bacterium | reverse complement strand
GTATCAAGGTAAACGATGCGAGCACAGAGTACAATGTTCTACGCATCGTTTACCTTGGTTGGTGGCGGTAGGGACGGCCCGCCGTGGCCGTCCCTACGCACCATGCCCGTCCCTACCACCGCCCGATAGCACCTCAAAGGATGCCAAGATCCTGTAGCAATTCGAGGGTGCCTTCCAGGTCATCCAACTGACTGAGGTCGAGATCGGGGCTCTGGATCTCGCTGAGTGGGGGCAGCATCGGATCGGCCTCCACCCCCTCCACGAGTGGGTATTCCTTGGTCTCGTCGCTGAAGTACTGTTGCGCCTCTTCTGAGAGCAGGAAGCGGATGAACTGCTCTGATGCCTCCTGTCGATCGGCTGTGTCGACGATGCCGATACCTGCCACATTGATCAGGTTGCCGACGCTCTGGCCGGGGAAGAAGAAGTTGCGCGCCGGAAAGGTCTCGCCCTGCTCGGCTAGCTGGCGGAAAAGGTAGTAGTGGTTAACAAAGCCCACGTCCACCTCGCCAGATGCAACGCCTTCCAGCACTGCAACGTTGTTCGCGTACACCATCGGATTGTTGGCCTGGATGCCCTCCAGCCACTCGCGTGCTCGCTCTTCGCCCTCCACCACACGAAGAGCGGTCACGAAGGCCTGGAAAGAGCCATTGGTGGGAGCCCAGCCAATCCGGCCCTCCCATTGTGGATCGGTGAAGCCGAAGATGTCATCGGGCAGGTCGCCCTCGTCCACTGTCTCCGTATTGTAGGCCACCACGCGAGCCCGACCGCTGACGCCGACCCAGCGCCCGCTCTCTGCTTGGAAGCGATCCGGCACGAGTGCTAGGATCTCCTCCGGTAGCACCTGCAGGCGACCCGCATCGGCTAGGGCACCGAGCGCCCCCGCGTCCTGGGCAAAGTATACATCGGCGGGGCTGTTTCCACCCTCCTCCAGAATAAGCGCGGCCATCTGTGCCGTCTCGCCATAACGCACGCTGACGTCGATCCCGCTCTCTTCCTCGAATCGCTCGATCAGCGGTCCGACGAGTTGCTCGTTACGCCCCGAATACACGACCAGATCCTCCTCGTCGAGAGGTTCACTCTCTGCCACAGGGCTGACTGCAGGACTAGCCTCTGGACTGGCCTCTGGACTAGCCTCCGGACTTTCCTCGGCTTCGGGGCTTACTTCAGGGCTAACCTCTGGACTAGCCTCTGGGCTCTCCTCGCCCTCTGGGCTCATCTCCGGGCTGGCTTCCGGACTTTCCTCCGCTTCTACCACGGGGGAAGCCTCCTCCTCGACCAGGGTTTCACCCTCTTCTGTAGTCGGAACGGCTGTCCCTGCGCAAGCCGTGAGTGACAAGGCCAGCAGAAGAAGCAAGACCGTGATCAATTGTGGCACGTGTTGCTTATACTTCATCTTCTCTCTACTCTCCTCGATCGGATAACTCATCACAATCACAAGGGAGGCACCGCGCCTCCCTCATCGCTGTCGATGATCTCAGTTGGTTGATGGAACATTCTGTCCACCCTTCACACGCAACGGCGGTACAACGGGTGGTAATATAGGTGATAGATAACGCGAAAGTCAAGGGGTTTTGGCGCGAATCGAGAAACTCTAATGTTCTAACAGGGGTTAAAAATGGAGTGAAACGGGGTTAAAACATGTGATTTCGTCCGGATTAGACAGCGATTCTCTCCGGTTCTGGTTCGTCTGGCAGTTTTCTTGCTTCACTTCAATTAAAATCCAGTTGCTAACCCCACAAAACAGATATGGTACAGAAGGCCCCAACAGCGGAAAGTAGCTCAATCCCCTCTCCAGAAGCGGAACCCGCACCATTCCATATCGGCGTGATGAAGGTTCGGGTTGAGGAGCAAGAAACCTCTAACTTTCATGACATCGTGGATGCCGCAGTCACCGAGGTGGAGGAGCGCCTCGGTGAGATGAGTGAGAACCTTCAGCTCGATCTGTTTGAATTCTCCGGCCCGCATCTCACACCCGTAGAAGGTGCCTACTCCCCTCTCGATTTCTTACGTTTAGGTATGACCGAGAAAGTGGAGCGCAACCTACAGTTCCTGCTTGTCGTTACTGAGGTGGATCTGTCGGCTAAAATCCAATCCTTTGTCCTCGCCCTCCCTAGCCGGCTCACCAACGTGGGTGTTCTCTCGACGAAGCGACTTTCGCCAACCTTCTGGGGCAAGGATGCCGAGCCCACTGTGATCGAACAACGTCTGACGATCCTCATGCTACACACGATCGGTCACCTTCTGAATCTACAACACTCGTCCGATTCCTCAAATATCATGCATGACTTCGAGGATGTAGAGGATTTGGACCAGATGCAGCAGCTCACCGACGACCAGATTGCACGCTTTCAACGAAACCTCCCGATCGAGGCACGGGAAAAGGTCGTATCTAACGACCGCTGGAAGTTTATCCTGGAGGAGGTTACGGATAATTGGGGGGCTATCTGGCGCGCGGTGCGCCAGGCGAATCCACTGCGCCTCGCTTTTCGTCTTCCCACCATGCTTACGGCAGCTTTCTCGCTGGTCCTCGCCCTCTTCTTCACACCGGATAGTTGGGATGCTGTTGGCGCTATAGGTTTCATCCCGCTGGCATTCTTCTCCGTGTTGGCGATCCTGGCTGCCACGGCGGTGCTCTACCATGCTTTCAATTTGCGGCCCGGCTCGGCACGGAACAAAGGCATCTCCGAAGCCTCGCTGGTCACAGCGGCGGCTGTCTTGACGACGATGTTCCTGACCATGCTTCTGTTTTTTCTGTTGCTCCTGGTAGTGGCTTCTCTCAGCGCCGCCTTGATCATCCCTACGGAGGTCAAGGAAGGCTGGGGCATCTATGACCTCGGGATCCCCGTACCCGAGGAGGTGCAGCTGGGGATGTTTCTCGGGGCGATGGGTGTCCTGGGCGGCTCTCTCGGCGCGACCGCAGCCAGCAAGGAATTGATACGCAGCGTCGTCTTTCTAGACGAAGAAACGTAGTTGGGGAGGTGGTAGATGGCGGGCTAAAGGAGATGTCATGGTTGAGTATGGTTCCCTCCACCCCGACAATGCCTGGCGCGGCGAGTACTTTAACAACCGTAACCTGTCGGGGGCACCCGTCATGGTGCGCAACGACCAGAAGATCGACTTTGACTGGAAGGCGGGATCGCCTGACCGCTCCATCGGGAACGACAACTTCTCAGTGCGGTGGACACGTAACGTACGGCTGCCGAGTGGCTGCTATCAATTCACCACGCAGACCGACGACGGCGTGCGGTTGTACGTGGACGGGAAGGTGTTGATCGACGCATGGCAACCGATGTCGCTCAAGAAGATCACCAGGGAGATCTATCTGAACGAGGGCCTGCCCTCGATCCGCGTGGAGTACTACGAGCAGGCGGGCGGCGCCACCGCGCGGGCCTGGTGGAACGGACCGCTCAGCCAGGTCACCGTCGGTAACCTGATCACCTGTGTCCCTGACTACCCGAGCTACTCCTGGATCAAGGTCTATCGTCTGGGTGCCAACGGGCAGTGGGAGGACATGAAAGCGCAGGGCTACGGCTCGTTCGAGGCAACGGGCTGGCTGAAGGTAGACGGACTGCCGGTAGACTACGCTCGCTACGGTGATGCGGGCCACCCCTACCGCATCGAGCAGTGGGTCGATGGCCAACTCGCCCACTCCGTCGGTGACACGAGCAAGGGCCAACCTGCCTTCCGCATCTACGCGGGCAAGGACAGCCTCACACCGTGGCAGTGCCCACAGAAGTAGCAACCCTGATAACTCTGTAGCAGGCGCCCTCCGAGAGG
>JALZCF010000711.1 GCA_030863245.1 Chloroflexota bacterium | reverse complement strand
CAGGTCGAAGTTCGGCTCCAGATCATAGAGCGCATCTAGCTGCTTCCGGTGGCGCTTCCACAAGGGTTCTTCACTCACTTGCTATCACCTCTTCCCGAAATGGTTGTTCCTCTGTGGCTACGTCCTCTGTCGCGCATCTTCTGCGGGAAGGAGCGGTAGAGTGGCATCGCAGGACCAGGATGTGCCTGGCGAACAATAATGTCCAGGAAGTGAACTTTGCCGTCCCATACCTCATAGAGTTTTCTGAGCGGCTCGACTGAGCCGCTCGTAATCGGTCAGGTAAAGGAGCCGAAGTGGAGGAGGACAGGCGTGCCGCGCAGATCGCTCAACCGGATGGTGCCGCACGCCACGCTCTGTAGTTCCCAACCCGGCGCAAGCTGACCCGGCTTCAGTCCATGTCAGAATCTGCTTCGCGTCGAACAGAACGTGCTGGGGTCTGAAGTGTTCAAAGTTGTACTCATCACTGGATCCAAGGGTTCTCCATCTTGGCCAAGCGCTCATCAACCGTCAGATCCGTCATGTCGTCTTCCCTTTGTCTGTCTGGCCTTTTCGGAGGGAAAGCAAAGGACATGCCAGTAGGACGTGCAGTGTGGGTTGCGGAATGAGGTAACGGTGCAGAGAAGCCATTTTCTGGCTGCTGGAAAAGGGAAGAGGAACAAAGCGCGAGGAGCGCAGCAAGTAGGGATACCGTCCAACACCCCCCGCTTTGTGGTCGTTATCCTTCCGCCGCGCGGTCGCCCTCTAGGTCGGCAAGGTAGCGCAGAAGATCGCTGGTGGTGATCATGCCAACCAAGGAAGCGTTGCCATCCCCATCGAGCTCTACGACAGGGAGACCCCCCACTTTGTGGGAGAGCATGCGGCGAGCTGCATCGCCGATAGAGGCATTGGGGCCGATCACCACCAGATCGGTGGACATGATCTCACCGACGAGGATGGATTCCAGGTCAGTGATGGCCTCTTCGTCGTCCTCATGCAAGAAAGGAGAATCGATGGCAAGACGGACATCCCGATCCGAGATGATGCCAATCAATTTGTTCGCCTCCAGGTCCACTACGGGCAAACGGCGAATATCAAACTCGTACATCAGCGCCAGCGCAACGCCGAGATCCTGGTGTGGCTCGACGGTAATGAGGTCGGTAGACATGAGGTCTCTGACTTTCATGATGCGGTTTCCTCTATTCCTCCTTCTACCGTGCTCTCCTCCTCATCGAGGATGGCGCCCGTGCCTTCCATCTCGTCGAGCAGGAGGATCAAGTAATCCAGCAGAATCGAGCGGGTAATGAGGCCTACTAGGCGTTCCTCGTTTCCCGTCTCGTCATACTCCACCACGGGCAAGCCGCCCACCTTGGCAACGCGCATCAGCTGCGCGGCCTCAATGATTGGGGCGTCTATCTCGATGGTGTGAACCGCAGTTGTCATGATCTCGCGGACTTTGTGATTACGCAGGTTATCGAGGATCTCGTCCGGTGTTTCTTCTAAGAGCGGGGAGTCGGCTGCCAGACGGAGATCGCGGTCGGTGATGATGCCAACCACATTGCCATCCTCGTCCACGACCGGTAGCCGCCGCTGCCCTGAATCGAGCATCAGCCGGCCGGCTGTGCCGAGTGACTCATCTGGCGAGATGGTCGGCGGATCCACTAGCATAATGTCCCGTATCAGGCGTCTGTTCATCCGTTTACCTCTTTGTGTCTACTCACCCGTTGATTCTCTTTGGCGCATTGGTAAACCGTCCGTCGCTTCAACCGGGCCACGCATCCTCTTCGCGCGTCGCCGTCTTCTGGCGCTCTCGGGCAATGGCATCAAGCATTGCCTGCACATTACAGAATTTAACGCGTGGTCGGCCGAACGGTTTGCCCCGCTCCGTCTCAATTTGATTGAGGATCAACCAATCATCGAAGGTTACATATTGGGGTTGCTGCTCTCGGATCCACTTCTCGGCAGTCCATGGATCCGCGCGAGCATCATCCACCGGAGCGATCCTATGGGCATCTTCCAGCATGTGCTCGACGGTCTCCACCGCGTCCGCCTTGTTTGTGCCAATGACGCCGGTCGGACCCCGTTTGGCCCATCCCACGACGTACTCGCCCATCACGGGATGGCGTGTTTCGGGATCGATCACTCGTCCCTCTCGGTTGGGGATGGTACCGCGGCGAGGCTCGTACGGCACGCCGGGCAGCGGTACCCCTTTATAGCCAATGGCGCGGAATATCAACTCGATCGGTAGGGTTTCGTAACAGCCGGTGCCGACAGCCTGGAGATAGCCACTTTCAGTCGGCTGCAACTCGTTGTGCTCCAGGCGAACCCCCGTCACATGTCCGTGCTCACCGAGGATCTCGACGGGGGAGACGAAGAAGCGCAGGTGGATTTGACGTGACCTGCCAGTTGAGCCCTGTTCTGCAAATTCACGCAGCGTGCGGAGATTGCGGGCGATCTGCTTGTCCTCTTCGACTACCTTCTGACTGTACGGGTCAAGCTCCAGATCTTGCGGGTCCACGATGATATCCACTCCCTCGATCTCACCCAGCTCGCGCAGTTCAGGGTTGGTGAACTTGGCCTGAGCCGGCCCGCGCCGGCCGAGCACGTGGATCCGTTTGACGCGGCTCTCCCGCAGCCGTTCCAGTGCGTGGTCCGTGATGTCTGTTCCTTCAAGGGCCTTGGCGGGTTTGGCGAGGATGCGCGTCACGTCCATCGCCACATTCCCATTTCCGACCACCGCCACATTTTCCGCTGTGAGGTCGAAATCGAGGTGTGCGTGGTCCGGCCGGCCGTTGTACCAGCCAACAAAGATTGTCGCTGGATCGCTACCGATCAGATCCTCGCCTGGGATGCCAAGTTTGCGATCGGAGGGGCAGCCAACGGCGTACACCACCTGATCATAGTAGCGACGCAACCCGTCATGGGTGATGTGGGTACCAAAAGAGACGTTCCCGAAGAAGCGCACCCGGGGATCGGCCGCAGTCTTGTGGTAGATGCGTGTGACCGACTTGATCCGTTGATGATCGGGAGCGACCCCATCGCGCACCAATCCGTAAGGGGTCGGCAGGCGGTCGAATATATCAATCGAAACCTGAATGTTGTTTTGCTCGAGCAGGGCGCCTGCGGCATAGAACCCCGAAGGACCTGCCCCGATAATCGCAACTCGAAGGGGTCGTCTGGTCGTTCCGATCTTGCTCTGCACGGGTATCTCCTTAGAGTGTTACTGCAGGTATAAATATTCATTAAAGAAAGCAAGCACCCGATTAAACGCATCCTCACGATTTTCCCGTTTCTGGAGGCCGTGACCTTCATTGGGATAGACATGGAGATCGTGGAGCTTGCCCATTGCGGCAAGCTGCCTTGCCATGCTCTTGGCCTCAGAAAGAGGGGTGCGCGGGTCGTTGGCTCCCTGGATCATCAGGAGTGGTGCCTGAATCTGATCGACGAAGTTAATCGGTGAGCGTTCGTAGAAGAACGTCGGGTTCTCGTCGGGCGTGCCGATGTGGTCTTCAAGGTAGCTGCGTAGATCGCCGGGACGAGTGCTGTAGTAGAGGGTGCGTAGATCTGCGATGGGGTAGAGGGCGGCACCCGCGTCCCAGAGGTTGGGTTGCTTGGTCAACGCCATCAGGGTGAGGTAGCCACCCAGGGAGCCACCCATGATGCCAACATGGTCGAAACCGTGGCGGCGCAGGAAGCTATGGGCTGCACCGAGATCCTTTAAATCACCGCCACCCCAATCCATGTGGTTCAGATCGCGGAAGGTCTTGCCGTAGCCACTACTGCCCCGAATGTTAGGTGCCAACACTGTATAGCCGAGGTTGGTAAGCAGTTGCAGGTCGGGATACCAGCCGTTACGGTGACTTCCGGCAGGACCGCCATGCACCCAGACCACCGCCGCGCCGTTTGCCTCCCGGGGAGTGTAGAGGAGCGCGGGGATCTCCCACCCATCGAAGGAGGGGTAGGTGACATGCTCGGCAGGCGTCAGATCGTGGGCCGGAAACTCTTCCGGTAGGCTCTGTGTGAGTTGCTTCTGTGCCCCAGAGAGCATCACCCGCCAAAGATCCGGTGGCCGCGTAGCGCTCTCAAAGATGATGGTAAGAGAGCGCCCGTCCGGTGACCAGCGCGGCTGGCGGTGAATCCCATTCCCCACACTGAGATCCTTTTGCTCTCGTCTCTCCACGTCAAGCACTCGCAGGAAGCGGTTGCCCATCTGCTCACATAAGAAGGCAAGCTGTCTGCCATCTGGTGACCAGTGAGGTTGCAACTTGTCGCCGCCGTCCAGCTCAAGCCATC
The DNA here is from genome assembly GCA_030863245.1 of Chloroflexota bacterium. GTDB lineage: Bacteria > Chloroflexota > Anaerolineae > Ardenticatenales > Ardenticatenaceae > JALZCF01. Next base: position 3,602 of record JALZCF010000711.1, on the reverse strand, counting down.
GTTGATCGCCGTGGACAGAGAGCAGCAGCAAGCCCTGGAACTCGTCGCGGTCAGCTGGCACACAGAGTTTCGGCTCGGGCTCGGCTCGCTTCCACGACCACTCGGCGTGGAAGAGATCGCCCCCCAACAACGCCAAGACTCGATCCTCGCCGGTCTCCCCATCGTATAGGTGCAAAGCTGATTGCTGGTTACCACGCCTATCTGGCTCTGCAAGGCGAAAGTAGCCGAGGTAGCGTCCGCTGGGGGACCAGTTAAGGCTGCTGGCAGCGCGCTCTCCCACCGCAATACGTTGAAATACCCTAGTCTCCCGGTCGAGAAAGTACGGATCGAAGCTGCCAGCGCGGTTAGAGATGACGGCGAGCCGCCCGTCCGGAGCGAAGCGGGGCCAGGTATAGGTAAACGCGTCATCTGTTAGCGGGTATTGTACTTTCGTGGCGCTACTGAAGAGGATCACATCGTCTGCCTCCGCACCACCCACGTCGCGTAGATAAACGAGCCACTCCCCGTCGGGAGCCCACGACGCGAACTGGCTCTGACCGATCACAAGGGGCTCCGGCTCGCCACCCTCGGAAGGGAGTAGGTACAGGGATGGCTCACCCCTGGCGTTCCATGTAAAAACCAACTCTCCGGTCACAGGATTGATGTCGTGGTCACTCACGGCATGGACATTTGCGAGTTGTTGGGCGGTCAGTTGATGCATCGATGCAAATTGACGAACTGTTAGGTTGTTGGCTGCACGTGAATGGTAGCGCAAGGCGACTGGGTGGGCAATTGAGCAAAGGAGCAGGAACTGATGGCACGAAGCATGCAGGAATGTAGTTGCAAATTCCTCGCGGCGTGATATACTGGCCTGTCTTTTGCAACCGAGGCGTTTGCTTTTGGTCGCGTGTCCGAATGGAGGCCCACCGGCTACGATCGGTGGATTGTAAGGAGTTCCAATTATTATGTCTGATCAGATCAACGAACCGGCTGTTGAAGAGGATAACGTTCTCTCTGAGGCAGCTAATGTAGACGATTATAACGAAGAGGAACAGGTAGATATGTCGGTGAATGCCGCCGCTCTAGCAGCGGTGGAGCCGGAAGCAGAGCCTGCTCCCCAACCTGAACCGATAGTCGACGGCGGCGATGCGGCAGCCGACAGCGCTACTGATGCGCTCTCTGTGAACGCCGCGGCCCTGGGAACAGAGCGTGATGAGACGACCGATTCCCAGACGGATGCCGGACCGGTAATGGTCAACGAGCCCGATGATGAGGAAGAGGTAGCTACGACCGAAGAAAGCATCGGGGAGCGTGTGCGCGATGTGGTCGATGGGATCAAAGAGGTGGCCGAGATCGGCAAGCAAGCGGTGCAGAGCGCGGCCGACGCCCTGGGCGAGCGAGAGACGCTGGCAGAGGCCAGGCAAGAGGCAACCGCCGACAGCGACGTAGAAGTTCCCGTTGCTGATGAGGCTGTCGCTTATCTGCCTGACGAAATAGAAGAAGGGCGCGAAGCCTTGCAGACAGCTGTAGACGAGGCCGGCGAGCAAGAGGAAGCGACGGAGACAGCTACCACCGCGGCGAGTGAGGCTGTTGCCTATCTGCCTGACGAAACAGGAGAAGCGCGTGAAACCTTGCAGACGGCCGTAGATGAAGCCGACGAGCAGGAGGAAGCCGCGGAAGACGAGACAGAAGTCGGCGAATACCTGCCCGAGGGGGTAGCGGCCGAAGTCCCTTCCGAGACCTCAGAGGTGGTCGGCCAGGCCACAGATGTGGTGGGGATGGACGAGGTAGAAGAGACTGGTGAGGCTGCCGCTATCACGACACCGAAGAGTGTGGACGAGGCCGACGCGGCCATCGAGGCGGCTGGTGCGGCGCCCGCTGTCGAGGGAAGCGCCCCCACGAGCATCGACGTTACCGATGAGGGTGTCCCGGAGGATGTAGCGGCAACCAGCGAGCCGGAGAAGAGCGAAGCCGTAGGGATAGATGACGAAGGTCAGGCAGAGCCCGAGGTGACAAAGGCCGAGCCTGAAGCGGCACGGGCTCAGAAGCAAGGCAAGCGGAAGCGTGGCAAAGGTGAACGCCGCGAGCGCCGCAAGTTCGAAGATATCCAGCCCGGCGAAGAGATACAGGGTTTGGTTCGCTCCGTGCAGGCTTACGGAGCTTTCGTGGACGTGGGTGCCGAGCGAGACGGGCTGATCCATATCTCTGAATTGCGCGAGGGCTTCGTCGAGAAGGTCGAGGACGTCGTAGAGGAAGGTGACATGGTTACCGTCCGCGTCAAAGATGTAGATACGGAGCGGGGTCGCCTAAGCCTGACCATGCGCTCGGAGCAGGCAATCCAGGAGGAGCAGGAGCAGAAACAGCGCCTACGACTGCGAGACCTCTCGGAGGGACAGGAGTTCCTCGGCACCGTTACCAGCATCGTGGATTTCGGTGCATTCATCGACATCGGCGCACGCACGGACGGCCTAGTTCACATTTCTGAGCTAAGTGATGAGCGAGTGAACCGCGTCGGTGACGTAGTGAGTGAGGGTGAAGAGGTCAAGGTGCGCGTGTTGAATGTAGACCGGAAGCGCAATCGCATCAGCCTGACGATGCGCGAGCAGGTGGAGGAGGAGGAATATACCTACGAAGAGGAAGGCGATGAGGAGCCACCCTCCCTCATGGAGTTGGCGTTCCAACGAGCGCGCGAGCGGAGCAAGAAGGAACGACGCGCCTCCAAGAAGTCGAACGAGACCTCTCCACAGAGCGATGTGCTGGAAGATATCATCGAGCGCACGCTGCGGGAGCATGGCGAAAGCTGATGTTGGAGACTGGAAACTGGAGGCTGGAAAGTGAAAGATGTGCCTTCTAAGCTCCAAGCTCCAGTCTCTCCCCTATCATGTACTCTCTGATCCAGGAGTTTACTAACCAGCGTGTGTGGGCGGTGGTAGGGGTTTCGCAGGACCCATGCAAGTTCGGGAACATTATTTTCCGGGACCTGCGCAAGGCGGGCTATGAGGTGTACGGGGTCCATCCAAGCGGTGAGTCAGTCGATGGACAGCCAATCTATCCTACTCTAGCCGACTTGCCAGTGAAGCCGGAGGTGGTAGATGTTGTGGTGCCGCCAGAGGTGACGGAGCAGATCGTAGAGGAGTGCCACGAACTGGGCATTACGTGTGTGTGGATGCAACCGGGTGCCGCATCGCAGGACGCGATAGATTTTTGCCATGAACGAGGCATCAAGGTAATCGCGGGCGGCCCCTGCGCGATGGTGCACAAACGGATCTGGACGGAGTAGCGCTCGAAACACAGTATGAAGCAAGCGGGAGCGGGAGCAATGATTCCGTTGCTCCCGCTCCCGCTTGGCTATCTCAATAACTTGGATAGAATGGAGTCGAACAGTATTGTCAAGCCGCCAGTAGGGCGGCGTTTTCTTTTGTCCACACGCCTTTTAAGGTAGGTGAGCCGAACGGGGTAGTTGGGACGATAGCGGTATGGATACCAGGCAGAGTGTTACCCTCGGGGCGTTGGCCCTGATCTGGGGAAGCAGTTTTCTCTTTATTAAATGGGGCGTCATGGAGATGGCTCCGATGGCGGTCGTCGCGGGGCGCTTGGGAATGGGACTGGTATTCCTGTTTGGC
>JALZCF010000171.1 GCA_030863245.1 Chloroflexota bacterium | reverse complement strand
TTGCAGCGCAATCTCGTCCTCAGCCATGCGGTAGGGGTCGGGCGGGAGTTCTCGGCGGATGAGACGCGTGCCATCGTCCTCATCCGTGCCAACCAACTCGCCAAGGGCTTTTCCGGCATTCGCGTGGAAGTACTAGAAGCGCTTCTGGAGCTGCTGCATCGTGGCGTCTACCCGTCCATCCCGCAGCAGGGCTCGCTCGGTGCCTCCGGCGATCTCGCGCCGCTGGCACACCTCACGTTGGTGCTTATCGGCGGGGGAGAGGCCATCGTGAACGGCGAGCGCCTTCCCGGCAGGGTCGCCCTGGAGCGCGTAGGGCTCGAGCCGATCACGCTCAAGGCGAAGGAGGGACTTGCCCTGCTTAATGGCACAGCGGTGATGACTGCCGTTGGCTGCCTCGCCACGCACGATGCGGAGGTCACGACCCATGCGGCCGACATCGCAGGTGCACTCTCTTTGGAGGCGATGGAAGGAACCGGTGAGGCCTATGATCCTCGCCTGCACCAGGCGAGGCCCCATCCGCGACTCGTCGAGGGTGCGCACTACATGCGGCATCTACTCGAGGGAAGCACTTTTCTGCGGGAGCGCGATCCGAAACGAGTTCAGGATGCGTACTCGCTGCGCTGTCTGCCGCAGATTCATGGGTCGGTGCGAGAGGCAATTGAGTATGCAAAATGGCTGCTTCGCATCGAAATCAACAGTGCTACCGACAACCCGCTCATCTTCGTGAACGAGGAGACAGACGAGATTGATGTGATCTCTGGGGGCAATTTTCATGGCGAGCCCGTAGTGCTTGCCATGGACTACCTGACGATGGCGCTCGTGGAGCTGGCAAATGTCTCCGAGCGGCGCATCAATCGGCTGGTGGATACAAAGGCAAACGAGGGTATCCTTCCCGCCTTCCTGACTGAAAGCGGCGGTCTGAACTCCGGCTTCATGATCGCGCACTATACGGCGGCCGGCCTTGTCAGCGAGAACAAGGTTCTGGCCCATCCCGCGAGTGCTGATACGGTCCCCACCAGCGCCAATATCGAGGACCATCAATCACTCGGCACGATCGCTGCCCGCCAATGTCGTGAGGTGCTAGAAAATACCGCAACGGTTGTCGGCATCGAACTATTTAGTGCCGCGCAGGGAGTCGATTTTCGCCGGCGTTGGAGTCAACGCGATCTGCGACTGGGCGTCGGGACGGAGCCAGTTTATGCGCTCATTCGTGAGCAGATTCCCTTCGTCGAACGGGATGAGTGGATGCAGCCACATGTGCTACGATCCAAGGAGCTCGTCCTATCGGGTGCGATTACAGAAGCCGCCGAAAGCGCCGTCTGGCGACACACGCACGATGTGAGCGGCGAGCGAGTTCCGTTACCAAATAGCGAGTGAGTGAGCCTGCGTCTTGCTCCCGCTCGTCACGGATACTGGTCACGTAATACTAACGAATGGCTCTATCACTCTCACCTGAACAACGACAGCGCTTCCATGCAGCACCTGATGTCTGGTTGGCAACTGTGAAGCCAGAATCATCAGCCCATCTTGTGCCGATCTGGGCCGTTCTGGTGGAAGACGTTGTTTACATGGCGACGGAGCCACACTCTCAGAAGGTTCGCAACATCCTCGCGCATCCCCGTGCTGCGCTCGCGCTACCCGATACACGCGAGGTTCTCGTTCTCGAGGGCACGGCGAAGGTGCTCGAAGGCAGTGGCCCACCCGGCGTTCTGGAGCGCTTTCAGGAAAAGTATGACTGGCGCTTCACGCCGGGCAATAGCTGGGTTCTTGTGCAATTCACGCCCGATAAAATCCTAGGTTGGAACAGTGGATGATGACTTACGTCGATAAACTCTCTCGTTATCTTTTATGTCTCCTCGTTCTTGTTCTGTCTTCTTCCTTCCTCTCCTCCCCTGTACGCGCACAGGGGGTGGGAACCATCGAAGGCCAGGTTACCCTGGCAGGGGAGGAAAGCCTACCGGAGGGACTGGAGGCAGAGCTTCTGTTCCTCCCGAACGGACAGGGGCCGCCCGTCATCACGGCACAGCCTCTTGAAGAGGGTGGAATCTTCCGCTTCACCGACCTTGATAC
>JALZCF010000167.1 GCA_030863245.1 Chloroflexota bacterium | reverse complement strand
CAGTCGTACCGTAACCTCCATGATAACCTTTCCTACTTACTTCACGGGAATCCACATCATCGCATCAAACGCTATCTTGAGGCGCTCTTCTTCCTTGTTGGTGAGAGGTTCGCCTGTTAGGTCGCTGAGGCGAACGGCGGCCGGCATCTGTGCGGAGAAGGGGTAGCTGCCAAGGGAGACCCACTCGTTGTAGTACTCATTCTGATTGATAGTAACCCGTTCCGTGCCTTGGCTGTGGGCGATCCGATAGGTGGCGTTGCGCGTGGTGGTATGGTAGTTAGGGATATAGGCGAGCACCTCATACTGGCCATCCGCTGGAAGGTCGGGGCGCCACACGCCAACACAATCTTCTCCCGTCTCCTGATCGACGGCCCAAGTCCAGAAAATGTGCTTGCGGTAGCCAACGTCCGCCTCGAACCAATAAGGAGAGGCGGTGCGAACAAAGCCGGGGTCGCTCACATCCACCACCACCCCTACAGGTTCGCGACCGGGGCGGTAGCTGCGGATATAGTTGCTGGGATGGGCGTAATATCGCAGAACGAGCTCGCGCTCTTGTGCGGTGTCCCACCACCATTGGTTGGCCGGCAGCTCCGTCAGGCGAATCTCGAAATGGAGGTGGGCAGTCCATTGGTTGTTGTGGCCCTTGCCGATAGTGCCAATCTTCTGTCCACGCCTCACGATCTCGCCGGGCTGGACAAAGACATCCCGTAGGTGGGCATATTGGCTCCATACCTTGCGTCCTCCAGGCAGATTGTGCTCGACGAGGAGCACGTTGCCCCAACTCGGCGTGTAATATCTTGCTACAGTGACCCGGCCGTGGGCAGTCGCGTACACTGGCGCGCCAAGATCACTATCGCCACCGCGAGTGCTGTTCCAATCCTCGCCCGTGTGCCACATGCCGAAGCGCTGATAGTAGGGGTACTCGGCCAGGCCGGCCGCAACGTAATAGCCGCGGGCGTCCGGCTTGCCCACGGGAAAATCGAAGCCGTCGACAAGCGGCGGCCGTAGTCCTGATGCTCGGACGCGGCTTGTGCTGCGGGCGAAGGCGATGTCATCCGGTTCCTCTTCCGGTTCCACGCTGAGAACGGTCATGGCGGAGCCGCGAATGAACGGGCTCCGCTGGTACGTTGACTCCGTTCCAGGGCTCGCGCCGCTCTCATCGGGATCTCCGACTTCCACCTTCAAGATCGGCGTTTCTACCAGATGTGCATACTGCGTGGTGAGGGCGCGCCACACGTCGCCGAGCGTCGCGGAGCTCGGCACCTCCACCATCACTTCCTGCACATCTACGTCATCTTCATAGCCGACATGCACCCGTACCTGGACTTTCATGCCCTGCCTCGTTGTACGTTGTTGTACGTTGAGCTTGGCACGAGTGTAGTCGCGGTTGCTGGGTGTGGCAATTCAGGAGTGTGGGAATACGTAAAACCGGCGTTCCGCTCGACTACTAATCCGAGCCTGTGAATCTAAAGTCGTTTCAGCCGGGGCACAAAACCTAAACAGCCTACGCCCACCGTAACGTGCAACATGCAACATGCAACATGCAATAAACCATCTTTAGTACACCTCGATATCAGAGATTTAACCTAGCGCTGGGCAGAACCTGCGGCGCGTCGCGGTGCCGAGGGGCCTGATCAGCAGTTTGACAAAACGCCACTTGTTAGCGAAAGTAGTTATCCAGGGTAGGGTAACCCACTATACTACCTGTTTGCTATGTTGGCCCAGTTGTAGTGTGGGAATACAAGGGTTTCTGCTGTAGGAATCCCTTTTCCTGTCCCCTCACCTACGTCTGTAATAGATACTGGTTGGAGTAGTCTCGTGACTGATACGATCCGCGTGCTCTTGGTGGATGATTATCCGCTCTTCCGGGCAGGGGTGGAGAGCGCCCTTGATGAAACGGAGGATATCCGAGTCATCGGGTTTGCTGATCATACTGCAGATGCCTCTCACCTCTGTGAGCAGCTCAGGCCCGACGTCCTCCTTTACAGCGCACGACCCCGGGATATCCTTGCCCTCGACCTGGTTCGCTCGCTGCACGAGCAGTATCCGACCATGAAGATCCTCGTGCTGGCGGACAGCCAGCAGAGTGAACGGGCGTTGGAGGCTCTTGCTGATGGTGCGAGCGGGGTACTGCTGAAAGGCGATCCTCTACCATTACTTGAGCGGGCGATCCGTACCATTCACCGTGGTGGCGTGTCGATCACTCCATCAATCGTACCATCGGCCGCCAAAGCCCCTGAGCCACCACCCTCTCTCACCGAACGAGAGAGGGTAGTGCTGAACCTCATGGCGCGCGGTTGGGATAACGCGACGATTGCTGCCGAACTCGAACTGAAGGTGCAGACGGTGCGGAACTATACGAGCCGTATCTACCAGAAGCTGCAGGTGCAGACACGAGATGAAGCCGTCGTGTGGGCCTTGGAGCACGGTTTTGGTGGCCCGTCTAGTTGACGCAGATGCTGCGTTTCATCTTCGAGGACGACGGGGACAGCGACCTGGAAGAGATTCCATGGGAGGAGTGGTTCAAGCCCTTCGACGAGCGGCAGCTGGTCTTTGTCTACCAGGAACGCCTGAGCAGCGGCGAGCAGAGCAACTTCTTCCTGATCGATAATCCCGAATGGGAGCACGACTAGAACTGGGGATTGCGGAATGCGGATTGATGTGTCTCTTAGCTCTCCGCGGCAGGTCCATCTACGGTTGCCCCCTCTGTAACCGCGATGGTGACGCCGAAACGCAACGGGTAATGCCGTGGCCTACCTTGGAGCAATTCTACCTTTTGCAGTACTGGCGTACCCACAAAAAGAGTATTCGAGTACCTATCAGAATAGAGGTTGCGGTTTGCTTTGTGCTCTATAGAACATTGACTAACCGCTCTTCACGATCAACCGCAAAATTAGAAGAAGGAGATGGTTATGGAAGTTATATCTACAAAGGTACACGGCGTTCTAGATTATCTCGCCGCTGCGCTCCTCTTGCTCCTCCCCTGGATGGTCGAGTGGAATCCCACCGTCGAGACCTTACTACTTATTCTAGGGGCCGGCCTACTCGTCTACAGCTTGCTAACCCGGTACGAACTCGGGGTATGGAAGGTGATCCCGATGGGAGTTCACCTCGTGCTTGACGGGCTAGCCGGACTCATCCTGCTAGGTGCCGCGTTCGCCCTTGACGACCTCGATTCGGGCGCATTCTGGGTGCTAATCCTGTTCGGATTGCTGGAACTTGGCGCGGCCCTGCTAACCGAGCGTGAGTGGGTGCCCCCCGAAGAAGCAACTATAGAACGATAAGCAGAGTTAAGGAGAACCCAACCGATGCAACTTAAACCAATTGCTGAACAGGTAGTCGTCCTGATGGGAGCGTCCAGTGGGATTGGTCGCGAAACTGCCCGCCATTTCGCCGAACGGGGCGCCCGGGTGGTCGTCGCGGCCCGCAGCGAGGAGGGGTTGAACTCTCTCGTGCAGGAGATTCAGCGGGGTGGTGGCGAGGCCCTGGCGGTGGTGGCCGATGTAACGGACTTTGCGCAGGTGAAGGCAGTCGCGGAGCGCGCGGTCGAAGCGTACGGGCACTTGGATACCTGGGTTCATGCGGCAGCGGTCGCGCTCTATGCTACATTCGAAGAGACCATGCCCGAGGAGTTCCGGCGCATCATCGAGGTCAACCTGCTCGGCCAAACCCACGGGGCATGGGCGGCCCTGCCACATCTGCGGCGCGAGGGCGGTGGTGCGCTGATCCACATCTCATCCATCGAGAGCCAGGTGGCGATGCCCTACCATAGCGCCTATGCTGCCTCCAAGCATGGCATCAAGGGCTTCCTCGACGCGCTCCGCATGGAGCTGGCACACGAGGGGATGCCCATCAGCGTCACGAACGTTATGCCTGCCTCCATCAATACGCCTCTCTTCAACCACGCCCGCACGAAGCTCGGCGTCCTACCGAAGGGACTGCCCCCTTTCTATGAGCCCGAGGTCGTCGCGCGCGCCATCCTGCATGCGGCGGAGCACCCCACACGCGAGGTCGTGGTGGGCGATGCGGGCAAGGTGATGGTGACGAGCAAGCGGCTCGCGCCGCGCCTGACCGATGCCACATTGGAGCGGATCGCCTTCGAGGCGCAGAAAACGGATCAGCCCAAATCTGTGGGGGCACTGGACAACCTTTACGAGCCGATAGATGGGTACAACCAAGCCACGGGCGATTTCGGTGGGCAGTCGCTCCCTGTCAGCCTCACCAACTGGCTGGAGCAACGCCCGCCGTTGCAGCGCCTGCTGGCCGGGGCCGCGCTCGGTGCCATCGCGATCGCCCTTGCGCCACCGATGAACCGGCGAGGGCTGAGTGACCAGACACGCAAGATTCGAGAACTAAATGCCCTCATCGAAACACATCTTGACTCGGTGGAGGTGCTGGAAGATGCCCTGGAGGGGGCTGAGTCGCCGGAGGTGCGGCAGGCTGTTCAGGCGATGCATCGCGACCACCAGCATGCGGCCATTCGACTGCAGACCCGGGTGCGCGAGTTGGGCGGTACCCCCGCCACAGGCCCGCACGCCACCAATAAGCTGAAGGAGGCGTGGCAGGCGATGTGGGAGGGCGGCGGCGACGAGGCCGTGCTGATGGCACTGCGAGCGAACGAGCGGGTCGCGGTAGACGGATTCAAGGCGCAGCTGCTCAAGGAGGGCATGATCCAAACCATGACCGGCGAGGGGCTGCGCGAGCACAGAGAGGCGCTCGAGATGGAACTGCGTCACTTCCAGCGAGAGACGGATCTCCTCCGCGAGCGCGGCGTTGCGGTGGATAACGATGAGATGATGGGCGCAGTACGCAATGCCGTCGAGCATCTCTATGCGGCGCTCAACTTGAGCGGCACGGCGGTCGAAGCATTTCTCAAGTACGCTACCGGTACGGCTAGTCGCTGACCCTGCTAGGAGGAGACGGCTTTCCCTAGCTCCTGAGGGAAGGAGCTAGGGAAGTCGGAGGTAGGTCACCAGCTCTGGAACCTCTCGTATGGGACGGAAAGTCAAGGGAGAAGACAATGACAACACGCATTCTGGTAGCGAACATACGAAGGCTACGAGGTCATTCTTTACGCGCTAACGGACCGAAGCCATCTGGAGATCGGGCGCATCGCGCCCGATCTCGTTATCCTGGACTACATCTACGGTAGCGAGAAATTAGGCTGGCAAACGCTCCAAAAGCTCAAGATGCAGCGCGAGACCGCTTCGATCCCCATCATTATCTGTCCGCGGCCACAAAAGAGGTCCGCGAGATCGAGGCCGACCTGATGGCGAAGGGGGTACTTCTGGTACCCAAACCGTTCGAGATCGATGACTTGCTGGCAGCGGTGTCCCATGCTCTGAACCTACGGGACAACCCGGCACTATTCCCCAGCCCTGAGTCTACCTCTGCTTAACATAGGTGCTTATATCTGCCGGCGTGTGTATTCATTTACCTGTCTTGTCCCGGTGTGCCATCCAATAACCGAGAGCAAGCAGGCCGAGCATGAACGAGCTGGAAACCGCCTCGTTGAGCCGAACCCCGGCAATGCGCGGGACTTTGTCCGGAAACTCGGTCTCCAGCCCACCGGTACCGGGGAAGAGGAAGCTTCCCCCCTGTGCTAGCCAAAAGGCGGCGAGCAAGAAAGTGCTGACGTTGAGGTGATTCTCTGTGTCTCCCTCTCCACGCCACAGAATGTATAAGCTCCCACCTCCGAGGAACGTGCCCAACAGCACCGTTTGGGCATCGTGGAATTTGGCGTGCGGGCTCCAGCGTGGGTTGAAGAGATGCGTCCTGTTCCAGTCTGCCACGAACCCACTCATGGTGGTGAGCGCGGCAACAACAGAAATGAGCCACCTGCCTCGGAGAGCCTCCCTCATTTATGCCCTCGTCTAGTCATTACTTAACTGCTCACTCGCCCTGCCTGGGCCTTGGGACTGGTCGGGACAAGCTCCCGATTCCCGGACCCTGGGTGGTGGCTCTTGTGCGGCATTGGGAAACCTATTCTTGAGTGTATCGACACCGCATTGTGGATGCGCGAGTTCCACCAGATCCTGCCGGTTTCGCCGTTTCGCGGCTGTGTCGATTCCCATTGTCGCATTTCGATTCTGCTCCAACGATGGATCTACCTCTCCATCGCGGTTGAAGGACCACATCAGCATCGCGTCACCGAGCGGCAGGCGATCTCCTGCTCTGCCCTTCTCATCGTACCGTCCGCTGTGCCAAGTGTGCCATGTCTTGCCATAGCTGTTCATCAAGAGTTTCAGCATCGCTTTCTCGGCTATCTCCGGTAGACCAGGCGCGACCAGTTGTCCCGAGAGAATCTCGTAGTTGTGGGGATGCCAGTAAGATTTTTCATCCTCAGGCAGCTCGTTGAAGAGACGCTCTGAGATGATGTACTCGATGCCGATCAGGTTGGCGCGCTCCGTGTTTCCGTCATAGATGACGCATTGAAGAAACTCCTCGTTCACTTGGTGGCAGTAATGGTGTGCCTCCATCTGCATCTGAGGGTCTGCCTTGGCACAGTGAAACCCAACGACGTAGATGTCGAATTGCCGCACGGGAGTCACATCCTGGAGCAGATCCGCGCCTGCCTCCAGGACAGCCAGCTTCAGCGACTTGTCCCTACCCGCAGTGCGGGTGGAAAGCTCTCTTTCCTCTCCCATCTTTCTCTCCTTCTAGCGAGAATAAAACGCCAAGATTGTCTGGTACCACCACCATTCCCTTTCTTGCTCAGCGCAGCCAGTTCATCTGTCTGCTACGTGTGATATGCCTAGCAATCCTCGGACCCCGAGGTCGTTTCTCATGGGTACGCCCTCCCGTACCCTTTTGGTAACCTTCTCGTACTCTCTTGCCTCCTAAAGTCCTTATATGTGTACCGATTTGGGCTAGCCACTCTTAGCGTCCCGAATGCTCACGACGTGGCCTATCTCCGACTGATGTAACAGATCGGGCGGGAGCACTTCTTTGATTAGGCCATTCATCGCTCGGGCGGTCTTGTCCCACGAGGTATTCCGCACCACATCGTGCATGAGGGAGAGACGGCAGGCGCGTTCGCTATCATCACAGGCAAGGGCATATTCGCAAGCCGCGATAAAGGCTTCCGATGTATCCCCCAGGAAGACTATCTCCCCATAGAGCTCGACTACGTCGACAATCGGGGTGCTTACAATCAGTCGCTCCGCCGCCATATACTCCAGCGTCTTGGTCGGACTGATGAAGCGCGTTGCGTCATTGCGAGCGAAGGGGAGCAAGCAGAGATCCCACCCGACGAGATAGTGGGGTAGTTGGTCGTAGGGGCGTTGGCCGAGGTAGTGAATGTTGGAGTGCCTCGGCAGGGTCTCTGGGTCGATTTTCGCGACCGGACCAACTATCACCAGTTGCCACTCTGGATGGGTTTCCGCTAGCGCTGCGAGAAGCTCAAGGTCAATCCGCTCATCAATCACGCCGAAGTAACCTAAACGCGGGTGTGGAAGCGGCGATTGATCAGCTGCTTCCATGAGACCATTACAGGCCTGCCCAAAGTGTCGAGCGTCTACACTGCTTGGAAAGCAATAGACTCGAGGGTGATGTGCTCGCTTCGATCGATAGAGGCTCGGCCCGCCTGTGAAAACGAGATCGGCCCAACGGAAAAGATCTGCCTCGTGGGCGATAAGTTCTGGAGGAGAATGCTGAAAGGCAGACAACTCATCCATACAATCATAGACCACGGCCTGCGGGGTAAGGGATCGGGCGAGCGGAAGTGCTTGCGGGGTGTAGAACCATATGATGTAGCTGTGAAAGCCTTCCCGTGCAAGGAGCTGGCGCAACATGGCAACGAAGAGTGGTAGCTGATCGTCGTGGAAGCCGCATGCGGGCATCGGGAGGTGCAGGCGAGCGACTGTGACGTTGGGCGCCGGGGACCACGTCTCCCAGAACGGCGGCATGAACTCGTCAAAGATCGGCTCCTCGATGAAAAGTACGGGTCGGTACTCGGCCAAGCGGGAGAGCAGGTGCTGCGGGCGCTGGTAGACGAAGTCCCAACGGAGGTGGGAGAAGACCAGCAGGCTCGGATTACCTGTTAGGGGACCATTCCCTTCAACTCCCCGTGGTAAGGACGAGAGGGCAGCCGTCGTTACCCTCTCGTCCTCTTGCGATCGCAGCAACCGCTGTACACGCTTCAATTCTTGGGCATAGTCATGGTGCAGAATCCGTTGTAGGCGACCCTGGTCGTCGGGGTGGAGATCCCACAGACCGCTGTTATGCCAATGATTGGGGTTATCCCAATCGGGCCGATCGAGGATAGGGTAAAGACAGACGCCTTCAAGCGGGATGCCAGCGGCAAGAGCTTTCTGCACCTCAGCGGTTACGAAGCTCAGCCAATCGGCGCGCCCTGTACCAAAATGGCTGGTCTCGCCAATGAGGAGGGAGCGGCCGTAGCGCTCGTAGACTTCCGCCAACAGCCTGTGGAGTGGCACCCAACGATCGTCCAGCGGCTTGACGTCCCAACCGAAGCGGCGATCAGGAAATTCCCACTGGTTACCGTGGTAGAAGTTCACGCCGACGATATCGAGATAGTGCGGCGCGCCACCTAGCTCAGGAAACACGCGACCAGCCAGCATGTCCCATGCTTCAAATTGGGCCGCTCGTTGGAGTGCAGCGGGGAGAGCGAGGTCGAACCGCCCATCAGGTGGCATGACATGAATCACCGGATCGACATGAACGAACCGAGCACGAGAATCAATTTCCCAGATAGCATCGCAGCCCGCTAGGACTGCACGTACCAATTGGAGTTTCAACTCGGGTCCACGCCGCCGCATGAACGGGTAGATATAACCTACCTCCCCCGCTGCCCACGCAAGAAATGAGATCTCGTTGATCGGCGTGAAGAAAGGAACACCGTCACTGTTTTCGCGAAGGAAACGAGCTACCTCTCGACAATAGCGCGCGAAGCGGCTGACAAAGTGAGGGCCAAAGACACCTAAATCATCGGGCCACCCGAAGTGACAGAGCGACCAGATCACCTGAATGCCGTGACGATTGGCCGCTTCAACCATTGGCGAAAGCGACGAGAAATCATAGCTCCCGCCTCGATCGACTAGATGCCAACGTATTCCATCTCGGACCGTTCGTATACCGAGAGCTGCGAGCGCCCGATAATCCTTATCTACCTGCTGGTCGTGCTGTGTGGTTGCCAGCATATCCAGGCGAGTACCCGCGCCGTTGATGTGCGTCGCAGATTCGAAACCCGCAAGCCAAAATGACTTGAACAAGCGCTCTGAGATAGCTCTATCATGATCCATACTGTCCATCACCTTTGCAAGATTAAACGAGAGGAATCGATCTGTGTGGCTACGAAAGCCCGAGCGTGAGAAGCTGGTTTTAGTCGCAATCACCCGGTTAAGCAACTTCGAGACCTTGACCTGCTATCCTTTACTTGGCCGTGGTCATCAAATTGCTATACCCTCCCACAGCCAATTCAGGGAACGTATCATGACATCTCCTACCAATACAGCATCAAGCCACTCATCCCTTCGACTCTTTCGCTTCCTCGCCACGGTGCAGGGTCTGTATTATCTCGTGACAGGTATCTGGCCCCTGGTTCACCTGCGCAGCTTCGAGGCCGTCAGTGGTCCTAAGCGCGACGACTGGTTAGTTAAAACAGTGGGTGTACTGATCGCGGTTGTGGGTGCCGTGCTCTTGCTGGCGGCGGCTAGGCGGCGCGCCAGCTTTGAACTCTCGTTGCTCGCGGCGGGTAGCGCAGCCGGCCTAACAGGCATCGACCTTGTTTATGTGGCGCGCGGCACCATCCCCCCGGTCTATCTGCTTGATGCGTTGGGTGAGATCGGGCTACTCGCCGGATGGGCCCTCCAGATGAAATCATCCGTTTCGGGCGCGACCCCCCGTTAAAGACGCACAAGATCTGTCTCTCCTCAAATCCATAGCTCGTACGCGTGTCAAGGTGTGCCTGCACCCCTTGGCGAGCCGTTCGTGGTTAGGTACGACATTTGCTTTAAGGGCGTGGCATATTGGATCTCAGGAAGCTAGGAGAGAAGCATGGAACTTCAAGGAAGAGTCGCATTGATCACTGGAGCTGGCTCGGGTATCGGCCAGGCATCTGCCAAGGTATTGGCGCGTGAGGGCGCGCGAATAGGAGCGCTGGGACGGAGCGAGGAGGAACTGCACGAAACAGTCGACACGATCCGTCAGAGGGGTGGGGAGGCGATCTCCCTGGTTGCTGATATTTCACATCCCGACGAGATGCAGCGAGCTGTTCGGCAGCTGATTGACGAGTGGGGGCGACTCGATATCGTCTTCGCCAACGCCGGTATCAACGGCGTGTGGGCACCGATTGAAGAGTTGGCGCCCGACGAGTGGGATCGTACGTTGGACGTTAACCTCAAGGGTACCTTCCTCACGATCAAGTACGCAGTCCCTCACCTCAAGAAACAGGGCGGCTCGATCATCATTACCTCCTCGGTGAATGGGACGCGCATCTTTAGCAATACTGGTGCGACTGCCTACTCTTGTTCCAAGGCGGGCCAGGTCGCGCTGGCTAAAATGCTGGCCCTCGAACTTGCGGAGCACGAGATTCGCGTGAACGTGATCTGTCCAGGCGCTATCGAGACAAACATCGAAGCAAGCACGGAAGAGCGCGACCTGGAACATGTGCGGATTCCGGTGGAGTATCCAGAGGGGTCACAACCTCTAGAGCATGGCCAGCCGGGCACGGCTGAACAGGTTGCTCGCCTGGTGCTTTTTCTTGCCTCTGACGCCTCCGATCACATTACGGGCACCCCTATCTGGATTGATGGCGGGGAATCACTCTTGCGAGGGTAGATCCCTCCAGAAATGCCAGGCACTGCCGCATGACGGGGACATTGCCTATCAGGGATGCACGATATGCAACGCATCAGGAGGTGAAAGATGGGTCGCAAGTTAGACGACGTGACAGGGGAGCATCAGGTGGGAGATCGGGTGCCGGAAGAGGGGAATAGGATTCTCTCTCAGGCGCTCTCGGGTGCCCTCGCCGGCTTTATGGCGACCGTGCCGATGTCGGCCGCGATGAAGGTCATGCAGATGTTGTTACCCTGGTGGGAGGACTATGCGCTTCCGCCCAGCCAGATTACGACGCGAGTGGCACGCCTGCTGGGGCTCGAGGAGTACGTCGACGACCCAAGGGAGCATCTACTTCTCACGGTAGCTAGTCACTTTGGCTATGGAACCGCGGTAGGGACTTTGTATCCGCTTCTCACTCGCCGGCTGCCGCTGCCGCCCCTCGCCAGAGGAGTGGTGTATGGGCTCGTGATTTGGTTCGTGAGCTATCTAGGCTGGCTGCCGGCGATGCGCATCTTACCGCCTGCCACGGAGGATCCGAAGGGCCGCAACGTCCTGATGATCACTGCACACCTGATCTGGGGTGGTGGTACGGGCCTACTGGCTAGACGTCTAGAACTTGTGCAGTGAAGAGCTTACCTTCTTCGTAATATTAACACGTCCTAGACGTTGTCACGTGCGGCTAGACTCAAGATGGCAAGGAGTAGCATCGCCGTACAGAGCGCAGCGGCGATGCTCCAAAGAATAGAGCTCGCTCCGGAAGTTGTACTGCTGAGCGCGCTAGCAAACCAGCCGCCTATCACGGCACTCGAAACACCGAAGGTCATATGACCCGCATAGCCAAAGATGGAATCTGGGATCCATCGATTGGCTAACCACCCGGTACCGGTACCAATCAACAACCAGACAGCTACAGCAATTGGAGTCATCTTCCGTCACTTTTTCCTCAAGCGCATCGATATAAAGGATGCCCCTCCGAATAGAGAGGCACTTGGGAGCAAAAGGCCAGTATCCGTAGCCCTGCTACTCACTCCTTACTTTCTCTTCAGCCTCTTTGCCTATGTGAGCTACTGTTCCCTCATAAAAGCAAGAAGAAGACCACAGCATACCAAGTGATGAGGTGCGCACCGTTAGGGCACAAATCGTGCATAAGAAGGTGAACAAGTATTCTGGCCACAGAAAGGAAAGGCTACAGATGGCTTACGAAAAACGCGTGAAGAACAGTGACGTTACGACGGAGTATGAGCGTAGTGACAATCTACGCGATTCGGAGATGATGACCCATATAGATTGGCCCTGGCGCCCTTTTCTGCTGTAGAAGCTAGCTTGCTATTTCGAAAACCGGTTAAGGAGTTTCTGATTATGCGACCCATACGCGGTATTATTCTAGATGTCGACGGAACGCTTGTTGATAGCAACGATGCCCATGTACGGGCCTGGATGGAGGCGTTTGAGGAGCAGGGTCGTACTGTATCGGAGGAGAGAGTTCGCTCGTTGATAGGGATGGGCGGCGATAATCTGCTCCCGGCTGCGGTCGGAGTGGAAAAGGAAAGTGAGGCAGGCGCACAGCTGAGCGAGGCGCGTGCCTCACGCTTCAAAGAACACTACTTGCCCGAATTGCAGCCCTTCGCCGCTGTAAGGCAACTCTTGGAACGGATGCGGGAGAGTGGATTAAAACTGGTAGTCGCGAGTTCGGGCGAGGCCGATGAGGTCGAAACGTTGCTGGAGCTCGCCGGAGTGCGTGATCTCGTAGAAGCCACAACCTCGTCGAAGGATGCGGAGCGCTCCAAGCCGGAACCCGACGTGGTGGAAGCCGCGCTAGAGCGCTTGGGCTACCCACCACACGAGGTGGTCATGCTGGGCGATTCGCCCTACGACATCGAGGCTGCCGACAAAGTGGGCATCCAAGTCATTGCTTTGAGATGTGGCGGCTTCGCCGATGATGATCTGCTCGGTGCGCTTGCTATCTACGACGATCCGGCCGATTTGTTGGCTCACTACGATGACTCCCCGCTTGCACAGGTAGCCGTTGGCTAACGCCTGGTGCTTTTCGACGAACAAGTTCGGTAGAGGGAAGGAGCTTTTGCAGTTCCTGCGGGAGCTACAGGAACTGCCGATATTAGCGCTCTTGAACGCCAAAATGCATTAGGCCTCACACGCTGTTCCCTAATCTGCCCTCATTTCCCTGAGATTACTGGTGTAGAACTTGTTATAAAGCTCCATGCTAGACCCGCTCATTACACAATGGAGGGCCTGATGGAAGAATCGCAACTTGTCTATCTGATTGCCGCATTTCCCGACCTAGAGGGTGTAGAACGGGCTGTACGAATGCTGAGGATGCCAGAAAACCGGGTATCTGTGCTTGGAGATGACCAGACAGCCTTGGAGGAGGTGGCCAATCGACGTGGTATTCGTACGGCCTTGAACGAGGAGATTGAACTGGACTCGGCACAGGCCGAACGCTTGCGGTGGCACCTTGAGAACAGAGGACAGCCACTACTTGCTGTCGCCGTACTAGCGGAGCAGGGTCGCGATGTTCGACTACGTCTGCAAGAGCTGGGCGGACAGCTGATCGCGGATCCGCCCGTTGATCTCCAGGCAGGCGATGCCAGTGTCGACCCCGGCATGGATGCGGACGAGCCGGAGCTTCCTCCCCATTATGGTCGCCTTAGCGATGCTATCACACCGTCTGGGGCGCCAGAAGATTCTTGATGGATCTTGACCCCTGCTCGCATCGATAAATCCTACTTACCCTTAACGAGGTGTGACGTAGGAACGACGGGGTAAGGTAGCGCAACGGAAGGAGTCCTTG
>JALZCF010000140.1 GCA_030863245.1 Chloroflexota bacterium | reverse complement strand
GCAATGCCCGTCTTCTGGTTCGCGTTGATGATGATTCTCCTCTTCGGAGGGAATCAATCCTGGTGGCATCAAACCTTCGGTCTTCCATACCTTCCGACCGGGAACGTGCAACTGATTCGCGCCCCCCTCCCCGGGAGCCTTCACTCCTTTCTCGGAGTTAGTCCCGGTACCTGGCTGGATAGATTGATCCACCTGATCTTGCCGGCAGTCGTGTTAAGCCTGCTGTATATGGCCCAGTGGAGCCGCTTCATGCGTACCTCAATGCTGGAGGTGTTGCGGCAGGATTATGTGAGGACAGCTCGCTCCAAAGGTTTGGCCGAGCGGGTCGTGATCTACAAGCACGCCCTTCGCAACGCCCTGATCCCGCTGATCACCATCGTGGTCTTCGCAATTCCAGGTATCTTTGGGGGCGCCGTCATTACCGAGACCGTCTTCAACTGGATTGGGATGGGACAGTTGTTTATCACGGCGTTGGCTCTCAATGATTATCCCATCGCGATGGCCTTCCTCTTCATCTCCGCCGTGTTGGTCGTCATCGCCACGCTGCTCGGAGATATTCTATACACGATCGTTGATCCGCGCATCCGGTTTAGCTAGGAAGAGAGAGACCTATGGCCGTAGCCGAGCTAGCACTCGATCCCCTTGAGTCCTCCGACATCGAGAGCCCGTTAAAGGTTGTCGCCAAGCGCTTTATCCGCCATCGGCTGGCTATAGCCGGGTTGACCATTATCGCGATTTTTATTCTCGCGGCGATCTTCGCGAATGCGATCGCACCGTACGACCCGCTCGCGCAGAATGTGCGCAATACCTGGGCTGCCCCGTCGTCCGAACACATTCTGGGGACCGACGACCTCGGTCGTGATGTGTTCAGCCGCCTCCTCTATGCGGCGCGTATCTCGCTCTTCGTGACGATCGCGGTCAATTTGTTCACCGAGACGACGGGGACCATTCTCGGCGCCATATCTGGTTATTACGGCAAGTGGGTGGACAACGTGGTCCAACGAGTGGTAGATGTCTTCCTGACACTGCCCTCTCTCCCGCTGCTTCTTTTCTTCTCTGCCATCCTGCGCGGTATCCAGTTTCCTGGTCTCGCACGTGAGTGGTCGAGTGCCGTTGTGATCGTGATCATCCTTAGTGCACTAGGATGGACCGGCGCGACCCGCCTGGTACGCGCCGAGGTGCTCCGCCTCCGCGAGCAAGATTTTGTACAGGCCAGTAAGGCGCTGGGCCTGAGCGATTGGGCGATTATCCGTCGCCATATGATTCCAAATGCGCTTGCGCCCGTGATCGTCAACGCGACGTTAGGGCTTGGTACGATCATCATCGTCGAGGCAGCGCTCTCCTTCCTGGGATTCGGAATCCAACCGCCGATTCCGACGTGGGGGAACATGCTCCAGGGGGTGCAGCAGCGGATGTTCCTGAACCCCTGGTTGGCGTTCTACCCGGGTCTCTGCATCTTCCTCGTGGCCCTATCCTTTAACTACGTCGGTGACGCCCTGCGCGATGCGCTTGATCCACGACTCAAGCACTAAGCTACTTGTGGAAATTTGACATGGACTGTTATAATATAGCTAGAAGTGATAGGTGACGGACGATGAATGGAGCGGTCTCTCGTCGTTCGTCTTTCTGTTATATCCCCCCAGGCTAGAGTAGGAGCGTGATTTGGCAGAATATGTAGACGCCCCAACGGTTTTGGAAGTTAACGATCTCCGGACCTATTTTTATACCGAGGATGGCGTCGTCAAGGCTGTTAACGGCGTTGATTTGAAAATCCGCCGCGGTGAGGTGTTGGGCCTGGTAGGAGAGTCCGGTAGTGGCAAGAGTGTCACGTCGCTCTCCATCATGCGACTGATCGGGATTCCGGGCCGGATCGAGGGTGGCGAGATCCTTTTTCAGGGACGCGATCTGCTGGAACTCAGCGAAAGAGAGATGATCGACATTCGTGGGAATGCGATCTCCATGATCTTCCAGCAGCCGACGAGTTGTCTGAATCCCGTCTTTCGGATCGGGGATCAGGTGGCCGAGGTGATGGAGATCCACCAGAAGTTGGGGGAAGAGGTTGCTACGAAACGCGCCGTCGAGATGCTCCGCAAGGTTGGCATCCCCAACCCCGAGACCCGCGCGAAGGCATTCCCCCATGAGATCTCAGGGGGCCAAGCGCAGCGCGTGATGATCGCGATGGCGCTGGCCTGTGTTCCGGATCTGCTGATTGCCGATGAGCCAACTACCGCCCTGGACGTAACCATTCAGGCTCAGATTCTCGACCTGATGCGCAGCCTACGCGATGAGCTTGGCACGTCGATCCTGCTGATCACCCACGACCTCGGCGTGGTGGCTGAGATGTGCGACTCGGTGGCCGTGATGTACGCGGGACGCATCGTGGAGTATACCGACGTCCAGACCCTTTTTGCCGAGCCCCTTCACCCTTACACCGAGGGGCTGATCGCTTCAATTCCTATTTTGGGGGAGGTGAAGGAGAGACTTGCCGTCATTCCGGGGAGCGTGCCGAACCTAATTGGCCTTCCAGAGGATGTCTGTCACTTCGCGCCACGCTGTCCTTACCAACCGGGCCATCCAGTCTGTGTTGAGGAGAAACCTCCGCTCTATGAGTACCGAGAGGGACATCGCGTCCGCTGCTGGCGTTGGGTACCCGAAACGCAGGATCAATGGGAAGATCGTCGTGAGGCAGTGATGGTGGGAGTGTAGGGCCATGGCACAAGAACCAGTGACTGTGACAGAGAGCGACGTTGCAACCTCGCCCATTGCGGAGGCGGCTCCCATCCAGGAGAACAACCACCTAGTGGAGATCCGGGAGTTGCGGACCTACTTTCCTATCCGCGCAGGGATTCTCCAGCGGGTTGTTGCCAATGTGAAGGCAGTAGACGGTGTCTCCTTCGATATCCAGGAAGGCGAGACACTGGGCCTGGTAGGGGAGTCGGGGTGCGGCAAGACGACAATCGGCCGAACCATCCTTCGCCTGCAGGAGCCTACGGATGGGACGGTCTACTTCAAGGGGGAAGATGTTTTCAATGCCTCTTCCAAACGTTTGAAGCAGCTCCGGAAGGACATGCAGATCGTCTTCCAGGATCCCTACTCTTCCCTGGATCCACGCATGCCCGTCGGTGAGAGCATTGCAGAGGGGTTGCAGGTTCATGGCATCAGCAGCCCCAAAGAACGCAGTGAGATGGTGCGGGAGATCCTGAAGAAGGTGGGGCTAAATCCCTACCATGCGCGCCGCTATCCCCACGAGTTCTCGGGCGGCCAGCGGCAGCGTATCGGTATCGCGCGCGCCCTCGTGTTGAGGCCGGACTTTATCGTAGCGGACGAGCCTGTTTCCGCACTCGACGTGTCGATTCAGAGCCAGGTGCTCAACCTGTTGCGTGACCTGCAGCGGGAGTTCGGTCTCACCTACCTGTTTATCGCGCACAACCTCAGCGTCGTGGAGCACATTAGCGATCGTGTCGGCGTGATGTATCTCGGCAAACTGGTGGAGCTGGCGCCACGACGGGAGTTCTTCTCGAACCCCCTGCATCCTTACAGCCAAGCACTGATGTCCGCCATCCCCATCCCTGATCCCACCATCAAGCGGGAGCGCATCATCCTAAAAGGAGATGTGCCGAGTCCGATCAATCCGCCGCCCGGTTGCCGCTTTCACACGCGTTGCCCCATTGCCGTCGACATCTGCAAGGAAGTGGATCCGGAGTTCCGCGAGGTGGTTCCGAGCCACTATGTTGCTTGCCACCTTGCGTGATTCGATTGCGTGGTGCGTGGTGCGTGGTGCGTGAACTGCAAATGAGACAAGTGCGGATTGCGGACTGGAGAGTGGAGAT
>JALZCF010000110.1 GCA_030863245.1 Chloroflexota bacterium | reverse complement strand
GGTCGGAGATGGGTATCTCGATGACGCGCCGGACGGTCAGGTCGTCGGCGACGAGGGTGTGGGTGAGGAAGGAGGCTCCCACGCCGTTCAGCACCATCTCGCGTGCGGTGTCGATCGGGACCTCTATGTTGACGCCGGGGAGGCTTTCCAGGCGCGCCATCAACCGACCCGCGGAGGGACCCCAACGTACGTGGAGGAGAGGGTTGCCGAGTCGCGCTGCCTCTTCGAGGGTGACGGTATCGCGCCGCGCTAAGGGATGGAGGGCAGGGACGATGAGCCGGAGGGGCTCGCGGAAGCGGAGGAGGGGCACAAGGTCTGCGCTGGAGACGGGCCATGCGATCAGACCGAGTTTCACGACGCCGTCCTGGAGCATCTGGACGATCTGGTGGGTGTGTCCACTGCGGATGAACAGGTCCACTCGTGCGTGGGTCTGATGGAAGTGGGCGACGGCAGACGCGAGAAAGCTGCCGGTCAGCGACTCAATAGCACCGACCGTTACGCGCCCGCGCTGCCCCTCCTGTGCCAGGCGCGCGGCCTCCGTCCCCTCCGCTAGAATGGAGAGCGCACGGCGCGCGTAGGGCAGGAAGCTCTCGCCCAGCTCTGTTAGGGATACACGCCGTCCGCTACGAATGAAGAGCTGGCCACCAACCTCCTCCTCCAGGGCTTGGATACGGGCGCTGATGGAAGGCTGTGAGATGTCTAAACTTCGAGCCGCACGACTGAACGTGCCGTCGCGAACGATCCGGTCGAAGGCTTCAAGCTGGTCGGTATTCATGGTGAATTTCTTGCTACGTAGTGCGTTAAACGTAAACGGCATTGGGAGTATGTAACACCCGGAGCGCGGAACGCGACATGCGACATGCGACATGCAACATGCAACATGCAACAGACCTTAGCCACGTCGATACCTTGATGATCCCGATCTCTTTATGATAGTCCCCACGATATTCAACGAGTTGTATTATAGAAAAATTCGATAGTAACGATAGTCGAGAGTACCTTGCAAAAGGGCGCTCGCGGATTTATTCTGTTAGTAGTGAACCTGTGGCAAGGTGATTTTTGAGGACTGGACGCTGACAAGCAAGAGTAAGAGTAGCAAAGGTGGTACAAGATGAGGAACCAATTCGATTATTTTGGCGCTCGCGATACGATCGAGAGCGACCAGGGGCCGGCAACTATCTATCGGTTGAGCGCCCTGGAGGGTGTTGCCGATATCCACCGTCTTCCCTTCTCCATCAAGATCATGTTGGAGCAGGCGCTACGGCAGGTGGATGACTTCGAGGTGACGCGGGATAACGTAGAGCATATCGCGACATGGAATGGGAGTCTGCGGGACGAGGAGATCCCGTACAAGCCCGCACGCGTTATCCTGCAGGATTTCACAGGGGTGCCATCGGTGGTGGATCTGGCGGCGCTGCGCGATGCGATGGCGGAGATGGGTGGCCATCCAGAGCGGATCAATCCAATGGTGCCAGCGGATCTAGTTATCGACCACTCGGTACAGGTGGATGCCTTTGGTACCAAGGCGGCACTCTTCTTCAATGCGGAGAAGGAGCTGGAGCGGAACCGGGAGCGGTACGAGTTCCTGAAGTGGGGACAGAAGGCTTTCCAGAACTTTACCGTAGTACCACCCGCGACGGGCATCGTCCACCAAGTGAACCTGGAGTACCTCGGCAAGGTCGTCCAATTGCGGGAGATTGATGGGGAGCTCATGGCCTTTCCGGACACGCTGGTTGGCACAGACAGCCACACGACGATGATCAACGGGCTTGGCGTCGTAGGCTGGGGCGTCGGCGGGATTGAGGCAGAGGCGGTGATGCTGGGGCAGCCGATCTACATGCTGTTGCCGCAGGTGACCGGCTTCAAACTGACCGGCTCGCTTCCAGAAGGGGCCACTGCGACCGACCTCGTGCTGACCGTGACGCAGATGCTGCGGGAGCATGGCGTGGTGGGGCGCTTTGTTGAGTTCTACGGGCCGGGTCTCTCCAAGCTGAGTCTCGCGGACCGGGCGACGATCGCGAACATGTCGCCGGAGTACGGTGCGACGATGGGCTTCTTCCCGGTGGACACGGAGACGTTGAACTACCTCCGCATGACAGGACGCCCAGAAGCGTTGGTGCAGCTGGTCGAGCGCTACACTAAGGAACAGGGTCTATTCCGAACGGACGATACGCCCGATCCGATGTTCACGGATACGTTACATCTCGATCTGGACGATGTGGAGGTGAGTCTCGCCGGTCCCAAGCGACCGCAGGACCGCATCGCGCTCTCCAACATGAAGAATGCCTTCGAGAGCTCCCTTACAGCAGAGTTGGGGAACAAGGGGTTCGGCTTGTCCAGGAAGGACCGGAACAACACAGCGATGGTGGATTGCCCCGATGAGAGT
>JALZCF010000031.1 GCA_030863245.1 Chloroflexota bacterium | reverse complement strand
CTATAGGACTCCCTATACGACGTGGACGCCGCTAAGTGGGATGGCGAAGCCGGCGCCAGTATAGCTGCCGGTTACCCCCGCGATGGGCGTCCGAACGCCGATCAGTTGGCCGCGCTCATTAAGCAGGGCGCCGCCTGAGTTGCCGGGGTTAATGGCCGCGTCGGTCGGGATGATGTCGGGGATCCTGTACTACCCCCGGACAGTCAGAAAGGGCGCAGGACCGGCCATCTGCCAAGGGGTTGACAGAGCGCGCTTTCCTCTACTATACTTCCGCTACAACTCGATAGTAGCAAAAGCCATGACGGAGACGAGTTGGGTGTGCCGGGAGCGCCGGACAGGGAGCGGACGCCGTGACTGAGAGCGCCGCACGACGCGAACACCCAACGTTCCCTCCCGAGCTGACGCCTGAACGGCAGTGATCAGTGGTTAGTGATCAGTGAGTTCGACAGAGTCGCGACCATTGATTACGATCCACTCTATTCTATGTTTCTGATGTTTGATTACTGACCAACTAGGGTGCTCCGGGATTCCCGCCCGTTATCTCAGGGGGCCGGTCACGGTGCCGGAACAGAGTGGTCCGAGGCTACGAGAGTGGCCTGGGGCAAGATGGGTGGTAACGCGGGCTGAGACGGCTCGTCCCTGCAGGGGCGGGCTTTTTTGTTTATGGAGATCGATTGGAGTGAGGAGCGTGATGATTCAGGAGTTGGAGCGGTTGCAGGAGGAGGCGCTGGCGACCCTCCAGGAGGTGGCGTCGCTGGAGGCGCTGGAGGCGTGGCGAAGTGAATACACGGGGCGCAAGGGGCGGCTGTCCGAGATCATGCGCGGGATGGGGAAGGTGCCCGCGGAGGAGCGACCGAGCGTTGGGAAGAAGTCGAATGAGGTCAAAACGGCGTTGGAGGCGGCGTACGAGGCGAGACGAGAGCAGTTGGAGGCGGAGGCTTTGGTGGTGGAGTTGCGTGCCGATGCTGTGGACGTGACGCTGCCGGGGCGCCCCGTGGAGGTCGGTCGGCTGCATCCTAGCACAAGGACGCTGCGCGAGATCTATGATGTGTTCGCGGATCTGGGCTTCCAGGTCTATCGGGCGCGAGATGTGGAGTTGGATGAGTATAATTTCCAGTTGCTCAACATCCCGCCACATCACCCTGCACGGGAGATGCAGGACACGTTCTATGTGGATGCAGCGGAGCAGGAGGAAGGGGCGGTGCTCCTACGCACGCACACGTCGCCCGGACAGATCCATGCGATGCGGGAGGTCGTTGCCGAGGCTAAGGCACAGGGGCTCGGCAATGATGAGCTGCCACCGGTGCGCATCATCCTGCCCGGTATGTGTTATCGCTACGAGCAGATCACAGCCCGTTCGGAGATCCAATTCTACCAGGTGGAGGGGCTCGCGGTTGGAAAGCATATCACGATGGCTGACCTCAAGGGAACGCTATACTACTTCGTGCGGCGACTCTTCGGGCCGGAGCGCCAGCTGCGCTTCCGCACCAGCTACTTCCCCTTCACGGAGCCCAGTGCTGAGGTCGATATGGACTGCATGCTCTGCGAGGGCCGAGGCTGCCGCGTTTGCAAGTACACCGGCTGGCTGGAAATCCTGGGTTGCGGCATGGTCCACCCGACGGTGCTAGCAAATGGAGGCTACGATCCGGAGATTTACTCCGGCTTTGCCTTCGGAATGGGACCCGAGCGCATCGCGATGCTCAAGTACGGCATCGAGGATATCCGCTACTTCTGGTCGAACGATCTGAGGTTCTTGGAGCAGTTTGGGTAGTTCGGGGAGTGGGGAGCGGGGAGCGGAACGGCTCGGGGAGCAGAGAGCGGGGAGCGGGGAGCGTGACCTGCCGTTGCGGTGATCATGCTCACCTATCCCATTTGCAGTTCACGGACCATGCAACATGCAACATGCAACAGCCCATCTTTAGTTCCACATGTTCGGCTCTAAACGGAGAGTGGAGAGAGGAAGTAACATATGCGAGTACCGATTTCTTGGCTGAGAGAATATGTTAATCTTGATGGCATCTCTGTGCCGGAGTTGGCTGAGCGGCTGACGACAGCGGGGTTGGAGGTGGCTGCTATCGAATACATTGGGGTGCCGGGATGGGATGGGGCGGAGCACCTGGTGTGGGACCCGGAGAGGATCCGGGTGGGAGAGGTTGTTTCTGTGCAGGCGCATCCGGATGCGGACCGCCTACGGCTTGTTACGGTAGCGTATGGTGAGGGGGAGCCGAAGACGGTTGTGACGGGGGCGCCGAACCTCTATGAGGGGCAGCGAGTGGCGTATGCGACGACCGGCGCGACCATCATCAATGGCTATTCGGACGCGCGCGAGCACGTGACGCTGGAGCCAAAGAAGTTGCGCGGCATCCTCTCCGAGGGGATGGTGCTCTCCGAGCGGGAGCTTGGGCTCTCGGATGAGCATGAGGGGATCATGGAATTGCCAGAGGACGCGCCAGTAGGGGCGTCGCTCCAGTCGTACCTTGGGGATGTGGTGTTAGATATCGACCTGACGCCCAATCTGGGGCGCGCCGCCTCCATCGTCGGCGTTGCACGCGAGGTGGCGGCCCTGTTCGACCGCGAGCTGGAAATGCCTCCTATGGAGGTCGAGGGAAGTGGATCCCCGGTCGAGGAGGCGGTACGAGTCGAGATCGAGGTGCCGGAGCTGAACCCTCGCTTCACCTTCAACCTGATTCGTGGCGTGGAATTTGGCTCCTCGCCCGCGTGGATGCAGCGGCGCCTCATTCTTGCAGGCATGCGTCCCATCAACAATGTGGTGGATGTGACGAACTACGTCATGCTGGAGCTGGGCGAGCCGCTACACGCTTTCGACTACGATAAGTTGGTAGAGCGGGCCGAGCGCAGCGGTGCAGAGGTGCCGACCGTAATCATGCGCACAGCGGAACCTGGCGAGACGCTGAAAACGCTCGACGGCACGTTGCGGCGGTTGCATCCCGATGATATCCTGGTCACGGACACGGCGGGAATCCTCTCGATCGCGGGCGTGATGGGTGGTGCGGAGACGGAGGTGACGGAAGAAACGACGAACGTGTT
>JALZCF010000664.1 GCA_030863245.1 Chloroflexota bacterium | reverse complement strand
ACAAAACGCTCCACTGGAAGAACCAGGTATCGAGGGCGTACCCTTGGCGCAAGTTGGCGAACTATCTCCGCGCTCAACGAAAAGTGGACCGTCGTCCAAAGCGATCCCTCCAAATAAGGATCCATTCCCGGAAATGGTGATGGCATCTTTCCCTCTTGTCGCTGGTACGTGTATAATGCTCGGTTGTTAGCTATTTTAGCACAATCAGGATGCTGATGAGTGTTACCACGTTGTTTTGTCGTTCGCGCAGACTCCCTTCTTGTACTCCTATCGAAACCATGCGAGACCTGTACTGACGTTGAGGAGAAGGCAGTCGAATGGCTTGATGCAGGAACGCGAATGGTGGTTGTCATCGACCCGCGCAAGCGTACTGCAACGATCTATCGCTCGCTGAACGACATCAAAATCCTTACCGAACATGACACGCTCGATGGCGGGGATGTCGTACCGGGATGGTCCATGCCGGTCGCCGCACTGTTCAAGTAGAACAGCAAATAACGCAAAGGGCACGAAGGAAATTCTTCGTGCCCTCTATCTTCTGCAATCGCTCCATCCGTCGTCGGTCGTCCGTCGTCACCCCCTAGCTCTTCGCTCGCCTCTCTGCTGCCCACTCCAGCAGCTGTTGGATGCGTGGCACCATATCGGCTGGATTGGGGTGAAGCCCCTCTTGCAGGAGGGCACTCTCATAGAGCTGCTCGATCCCTATATCCAACAGGGGATCGTCGACGTCGCTGGCAGCGAGGGCGGCGAGGTTGCGGACGATGGGATGGCGACGGTTGAGCTCGAGGGCGCGCTTCGGCACCTCATATTCCTGCCCTTCCTGCTCGCCCAGCAGGCGGCGCACGCGATCCATCGTGGGGTTGAAGGTCTCGTCCGTTACGGCGAGGCGCACCGGGTTATCGCGCAGCCGTTGGGACTCCCGTACGTCGGTCACGCGCTCGCCCAGCACTGCCCTAGCACGCTCCACCAGCTTGTCGAATGTCTCCTGCGGGGCCGCTTCCCGCTGCTCCTCCTCTTCCTCCTCTAGGGGCGGCAGGTCTAGGTCGGGGTCGCCTACGTTTTTCAGCGGCGTGCCGTCGAACTCATGTAGGTTGCTTAGCATGAAGCTATCGATGGGCTCGACCAGGAAGAGCACCTCGATGTCGCGGGCGCGGAAGGGGTCCAGATGGGGGCTGCGGCGCACGGAGCGAAGATCCTCGCCCAGGACATAGTAGATCGCCTCCTGCTCCTCGCCCATCCGCTCCTTGTACGCCCTCAAGGAGGTCCACGTCTCCTCCTCCTCCGTCTCTGAGGAGTGGAAGCGCAGGAGTGGTGCCAGCTCATCCTGCGCGCCCCATTCGGTCGCCACACCCTCCTTGATGAAGATGCCGAATTCTTCCCAGAACTGCTCGTACCTCTCAGGATCCTCCTCGGCCAGCCGCTCCAGCTCCTTGAGCATCTTCCCGGTGAGCGTCCGCTTCATGTTTACCATCACGCGGTTGCTCTGCACCGTCTCGCGCGAGATGTTGAGCGGCAAGTCCTCACTATCCACGACGCCATCCACAAAGCGTAGGTAGTTGGGGAGCAGATCCGTAGTGGACTCCTGGATCAGCACCTTGCGGGAGTAGAGCTTGAGCCCTTGCTCCTGCCCCAGACTCATGATGCCACGCTCCCGCCCTGAGGGCACAAAAAGAATCGCGTGAATGTCGTAGGGCACCTCGGCTGAGACATGCACGGTCGCCAACGGCGGCTCTTGGCTTAGCGTGAGTTGCTTGTAGAACTCGTTATACGCCTCCTGCTGCACATCGCGTGGCGACTGACGCCAAAGCGCCGTCTGTTGGTTGACCCGCTCATCGCCTACATAGATTGGGAAGGCGACATAATCGGAGTGCCGCTTGACGATGTTCTTGACGCGCCACGCTTTCGCGAATTCCTCCGCATCCTCCTTGAGATGCACGATAACGTCAGTACCGCGCGTCTCCTTGTCCGCTGGAGCAATCTCGTAGCTCTCCCCGCCACTAGAGACCCAGCGGACCGCTTCGGCCTCGGGCAGATAGGAGCGGGAGACAACTTCCACCCGGTCAGCAACCATGAAGACCGAGTAGAAGCCGACGCCAAACTGCCCGATAATCTCGCTGGCCTGCGATGGCCGCTCCTGCAGCGCCTTCAAGAAGGCCGCTGCGCCCGAGCGGGCGATAGTACCTAGGTTCTCGATGACCTCCGCTCGCGTCATCCCGATGCCCGTGTCGGAGATGGTCAGCGTGCGCGCGTCCTCGTCTAGAGTGATGCGAATCTCCAGTGGCGCATCTGGCGATACCACATCCTCCGCTTCCCGTGTCAACATCTCGAACTGGAAGCGGTTGAGCGCGTCGGAGGCGTTTGAGATCAACTCCCGCAGGAAGATTTCCCGCTCGGTGTAGAGCGAGTGCACGAGGATATGCAGTAATTGCTGGATTTCGGCTCGAAATTCGAATTGTTCTGTTGGTTGCTCTTTGGTCGTTGCTTCTTCTGTCATAGTTCCCTCCCAAAACGATATCCGAATCATCAATTGTGGGGGCAGACCTACGTGTCAGCCCTATCTGTCGACCCTGCGCGTCTACCCTATGCGTCTTCCTTGTGTGGCTTCCTTGCAGGCTGTTCACTCAACTCTTTGCTGTTCGCGTTTATGGTCCACTCAGCCAGCACACGGCTGGTTATATCGTCGGCGGGCGGATGGAGGAGCCCCGCGCGGACGTTGCGGTAGGCGCGCTCGAGAATGCTGCCGCGCGCAAGGGCAGCGCCGCCAACCACGCGCATGGCCCGATCCACGACGGAGACGGCGTTATTGGTGGCACTGTGCTTGGCGACGTAGACGTCCAGCTTTAGCTGCTCGTCCATGTTGCCCTTGCATCCTTCGGCACGGCGTGCCGTATCATAGAGCATCATGCGTGCAGCGCGCAGCTCGCGTTCGTTGTCGGCTAGCTTGTCGCGGATCGCGTCTACCTCGCTGAGGGGGTGGCCCAGCGCAAGGGGCACACGGTTACGGGCGTATCGGACCGCTGCCTCATGTGCCTCGGTGGCAATACCCAGGTATACGGCCGAGACGGGCAACGCGAAGAAGGGGTTCTGTGTGGGTACGATCGCTTCCTCTTCTCGCTCGCTGCTCGCCTCGCCGCCGCCACCACTGCGGCTGAGTAGGCTGCCCGGCTCGGCATAAGCCCCATCGAAGATCATGTCGTGGCTGCCGGTGGCGCGCATCCCCATCGCATCCCATGTCTCTTTCACATGGACGCCCTCGCCCCGTTCCAGCATGAAGCGCCCCACGTCGTCCGTGCCATCTTGGATCGTGGCCGTGACGACGATGAAGTCGAGCACCGGCGCAAGACTGCCGAAGGTCTTGTGGCCAGTGATACGCCAGCCGCCATCCTCCGTCGGTATAGCAACCGTCTCCGGCTTGCCACCACGAGACGGGCTCCCCAGGCGCGGCTCGCTCGCGACACTGTTGACCAGCGCACCGCGTTCGGTTGCAGCTCGCATCACCTTCTCGTATAGGTGCTCCGGCCAGCTTCGCTTTGTGGCCTGCCCCACGATCTTGATCAGCGACATCCCGATGGCAAGCGCTACCGCGCCATCCCCCATCGCCAGCCGCTCCTGCGCGCGTACCAAGTCGTACAGTCCCGCCCCTAACCCCCCGAACGTCTCTGGAACCGTCAGCGCGGCATAGCCGTTCCGCTGTAAGACTCGGATGCTCTCTTCCGCAAACTCGTTCTCCCGGTCGTAGCGCTCCGCGTTGGGTGCTATCTTCTCCGCCATCTTCTCCGCCAGCGCCACCGGGTCTGTTACATCGTATCTTGTACGCTTCTCTTCTTGTATCGCTTCCACGTGCTATTGCCCCTATTCATCTATCTCTCTGTGCCGAGCAATCTTTGCTCCTTGTTCCATCTCAGCAAGCCGGTTCTCAAGAATCTGATCCTCGTCCATCCGATCGAGCTGGAGGTACCAGCGGGCCGCGTCGATGAGGGCCTGCTGGGGGATCATGCCGATCAGCTCGGTGAAATGGATTGTCGCACCATAGCGCTCGGCCTCGCGGCGGATCATCTCCTGCACTCGGTAGATGGGAGTTTTGGTATAGTCGGTCAGGTTCATGCTGACCTGCGGCATGCCCTCCACCTCCAGGCCCATCGCCTTCACGTGGCGCAGACCACCACTGGAGTGGCGGATCGCCTTGCCGATCTGCTTCGCCGCCTCCATGTCAGCATTCTTCAGGTAGACGTTGTAGGCGATCAGGAAGGGGCGCGCGCCGATCACGGTTGCACCTGCCGAGCCTACCTTACGAGGACCGAAGTCGGGCACGCGCTCCGGGTTCGTCTCGATGGTGTCGCGCAGCTTCTCGTACTCCCCACGCCGGATCTCCGCCAGGTTCACTCGGTCAGGGCGGGTAGCGGCCGCTTCATAGAGGTAAACTGGTATTTCTAACTCATCGCCCACCCGCTTGCCGAGCCGCCTCGCGATCTCGACACAATCCTCCATCGTGGCACCGCGCACCGGAACAAAGGGGACGACATCCGTTGCACCCAGGCGTGGATGCTCTCCCTGGTGCTGTTCCATGTCGATCAGTGCCGCAGCCTCCTTGATCGCAGCAAAGGCAGCCGCCTCCACCCCCTCTGGGGAGCCTACCATCGTCATGACACTACGGTTGTGATCGGCGTCGGAGGAGTAGTCGAGCAACAGTACATCAGGCGTGTCGCGGATCGCATCCGCGATCTGCTCCACGATTTCCTGATTCCGCCCCTCACTAAAGTTGGGAACACATTCAATCAAGGTACGCATTGTTTTCTCCTGTACCGTGCCTACGCCTCAAAAGTCGTATTGCCCCATCTCCTCTCCCTTCTCTGTGTCTGCAAAGATCTTGCGTGCGGCCGCCATCTGCGCCTCGCCGAGCTTTTCGGTTGGGGGGAGGTGAACGAGGAGGAGGCGCTTCGCGTTGGCCTCGCTCGCCACGTGAGCCGCGCCTTCGGCCGAGGTGTGGCCAGAGAAGCCGCCGGTGGCCTCGTGGACGAGGATGTCGGCGTCCTGGGAGAGACGGGTGATGGCAGGAGTGCGTTCCGTATCGCAGGAGTAGGCGACGACACCACCTTCCTGCTTGTCCTCCACTCGCAGCCCAATCACGGGAATACTGTGCTCGCCGGGCGAAGCGGTAATACGCCACTGCTCGTTCTCCAGCACCGACGCGTTCTCCTCCAAGGGGACCGTGTGCCATTCGCGCTCCGGTATTCCCTCCCAACCTGTCGTGTCGAACTGGTCGAACAGGTGGCGTGCCACGTCAAGGGCGGGTTGGATACCATAGACAGGAATGGGCTGCCTCCGCCCGGCAAGCCACATCTTCTGTACAAAAAGTGGAAAGCCACCGACGTGATCGGCATGGGCGTGGGTGATGATGAGCGCCTCGATGCGTTCGAGCGACACCCCCGCTTCCATCAACCGATGGACCACATCCCCCCCACAATCCACCACGACGACGGATTCGTCGCTCTCGAAGGCAAGCATGGTGGTGGTGCGGTGGGGATCGCTAATGGAGGCGCCGGTCCCTAATAGGTGCAGTGTGGGCATGGAACATTCCTCGTGAGGTTTGACAAAATGATGGTAGATAGTTGTTCGTCCTCCCGCTATTATAAGACTCGATCGGCAGGGCTACAATCTTCCGAACCCCGTTCCGCTCCCCGCTCCCCGTTTACAATTCCCTCATCGCT
>JALZCF010000652.1 GCA_030863245.1 Chloroflexota bacterium | reverse complement strand
GTTGCGCCAAAGTTGCCGTCGATCTGGAAGGGTGGATGGGCATCGAAAAGATTGGCATAGACGCCACCGTGGATCATATCTGTCTCGAGGGTCTCGACTAGGTTGAGCATGTTCGCAAGCAGCCGGTAGGCGTGCTCACCATCCCGGAGCCGTGCCCAGAAGTTAATCTTCCAGGCCATCGACCAGCCCGTGCCGCCATCGCCGCGCAGCTCGAGTGAGCGCCGCGCAGCCGCGAAAAGCTGGGGTGTGCTACCTCGCGTGATCTGCCGTCCCGGATGCAGGCCGAAGAGATGTGAGACATGTCGATGCTTGTCCTCGGGGTCGTCCCAATCCTGAAACCATTCCTGAAGTTGCCCAAGCCGGCCGACGCGCGGAGGGTAGAGCCGCGAGCGGGCTACTTCGAGTCGCGCCCGGAGGTCGGCGTCGCTGCGCAGGATCTTCGAGGCCTCGATACAGTTCGTGAACAGATCCCAGATGATCGCCCTGTCCATGGTCGACGCCATACTCACGGCGGCGGTCTGCCCGTCAGGCGTTGTGAACTTATTCTCGGGCGAGGTTGAAGGCGAGGTCACCAGGTAGCCCTGCTCATCCTCGATCAGCCAGTCGAGGCAAAACTCGGCGGCACCGCGCATCAGTGGGTAGGCTCGTTCCCGCAGGAAGGTCTCGTCGCCGCCGAAGGCGTAGTGCTCCCACAGATGTTGGCAGAGCCACGCGCCACCCATTGGCCACATCGTCCAGGCAGGATCACCATGACCGTACTCGCCGGGCGGTGCAGTCTGTCGCCATAGGTCGGCGTTGTGGTGGGCGACCCAGCCGCGGCAGCCATAGTTCGTCGCCGCCGTCTTACGTCCGGGTATACTGAGGTCGGCGATAAAGTCGAGCAGCGGTACGTGGCACTCGGCAAGGTTGGTGCTCTCCGCCAGCCAGTAGTTCATCTCGGTATTGATATTGATCGTCCAGTTCGAGCTCCACGGTGGACGAACCTGATCGTTCCAGATCCCTTGGAGGTTAGCCGGCTGTGTCCCTGCCCGTGAGGAGGCGATTAGCAGGTAGCGGCCGTACTGAAAGAGCAGCGTCACCAGGTGCGGGTCGTCCGCTTGCCGCCAGTTCCGGATGCGCTCATCGATCGGATGGTGAGCAGCCTCGGTCATTCCGAGGTCGAGCGTGACGCGACCGAAGAGCCGGGCGTGGTCGGCAATATGCGCATCGCGGAGCTCGGCATAGGATCGCTTCAAGGCGGCAGCAAGGTTGATACTTGCTAGGTCAGCGGGATCGCGCCCTTGAAGCCCAGGCGAGCGCTCGAAGCCGTTGAAGCTGGTGGCCGCGGCAAGGACGAGCATGACAGCATCCGCGTCCTCGATACGCAGGCCGTCTGCCGTTGCCGTGACCCGCCCGCCCTCTACCACTGCTTCAAGCCGGACCTCGAAGGTCATCCCCTCGCCACCTTCGTCGTCGTAGACGATTGGCTGCTCGACCTTATAATAGCTGGGCGCAACATGCTTTGGGCATTTGCCTTTCAGCGTCAGCCCGCTTGCGCCACGCTTTTCGACCTTATGCCGTTGTTGGCTGTCGAGCGTAGCTGTAAAGTTAAGCCGCCTAGCCTGGTCACAGGTGAGGCGTACGACGATCACTTGATCCGGCGCGCTCGCGAAGACCTCACGCGTAAACGTCGCATCTCCGAGTTGGTAACGTACTCCCGCGATTGCTGTCTGCAGGTTGAGATCACGGGTGTAGCCCATCGGCTCGCCGGCCGTATGAAAGCGAAGGTAAAGGTTACCGAGCGGCTGGTATGACTGGTTGTATGGGCCCTGCATACGTTTGCAGAGGGCATCGGCGCTGATGTAGTCGCCAGCTGCAATTAACCGCCGCACCTCAGGCAGCACCTCTCGGGCCTCTGGATTATCCCAGTCACGTGGCCCACCTGACCAGAGCGTGTCTTCGTTGAGCTGGAGCCACTCAACCTCGACGCCGCCGAAGATCATCGCCCCCAACCGTCCATTGCCAACCGGCAGCGCCTCCACCCACTGCCCTGCAGGACGGGTATACCAGAGAATAAGGCTGTCGTTCGTCTCGGTCATCACTCTCACTCCTTCGCTGTTGTCAAAGGCGTTGTCAACTTAAGCGTCGAGATTGGTGGCATGGTACGATTAAGTCATAGGAAACTGGTGGTTTTTCCTCTCACGTCGCTATCATGCGGCGCTCCATTCCCCCGGTTACCTCGTTCCAGGCCTGGAACGCTGTTTCCGTTCCTGCTGGTATGTCTGCCGTGTCAGAGCCATCCGTGAGTAGGCGCCATGAATATATGCCTGGCTTGGCCATGCGCTAGTCGTTTATTCGTGTCCTATTCATGGATGGCTTGCTCAATCATTAACTGAAGCGTACTGCTCTGCAGCCCCCTAGGCCATTCCGTTACCAGATGTACGCAGGCACCGACTACGTGATCAAGCTCGGTTTCTGAGCGTAATCTTGAAGGTATAGGCGTAGTCGCAGGGCTGCTCGCCGGGCGTCTGAATCGTCAGCCCATCCTCGTTCTGCGACCAGGAGACCGGCGCGGACGACCCGAGCAAGCTGATCTCGGAGATCTCCGCCGCCTTTAGTGGCGAATCGGCGCCGAGCGACCGGATGGTGACCGAGTCTGCCGGCCAGTCCAGGCAGATGGCGTAGAGCATGTTCTCCCTGGTCGTAAACCGAATGTCCTGGCTGGTAAAAGCCTGCCGCTGCGTGTCCGCGAACGACCCTTCGCTCACCTCCGTCGGACCTTCACCAAACATCACCCAGGGACGCGTGCCGTAAATAGCCTCGCCATTAACTGAAAGCCAGCGGCCAATGTCGCGCAAGATCGCCTCCTCCGGCTCAGGGATGGTGCCGTCC
>JALZCF010000646.1 GCA_030863245.1 Chloroflexota bacterium | reverse complement strand
GCCTGCTTTCCCTACACCCGGGGACCCTCAGTTGAGTATGCCGAAGACGTGGGCTGAGCGCAAGCTACGGTGTTCTGGTGATTGCCCACAAGTCAAGTCAGCGTTGGTCAGCGAGACTCTGATTCGGTGAAATAAAGGTGGGGTAGTGGTCACATGTTGACTGATAGGGGCATCAAGCGACACTAAGACAGTCGCGATTATAGCGATGGATAAACAACCTCAAGACCGCTTCATGGAGGACCTCCGACTTGGAAAAGGAGAGCGACTTGCGCACAAAGCGGGCCAGGCGCTGGCGCAGGGTGTTGTTCCAGCGCTCGACATGGGCGAGCTGACCACTCGCTTTGGTGACCGATTGATGAGTTGTCGCGGGCAAGACCTTTTGATAGGCGTCCCAGAAGTCACTGCAGGTGCGGCAGTGCTTGTAAGTGGCTGGGATGCGTTGCCAGAGCGCGCGGCAACTGGCCTCACTGCGGTCCCCGATATAGTAGGCCACGATTTGGCGCGTGCGCCGGCACAGCGCGATCCAAACCCAGCGTTTGTTACCTTTGTGATGGACAAATGACCAGAGCTCATCGAGTTCGAGTATATCATCGGCGCGGGGCGGGGCCAGCGTGCGGGCTAGATTGGGCAAGGCTGCTGCAGCCGCACGCAGCCAGCGCAGCACCGTTTGGCGCGCCACGCCAAAGATGCGCTCCAGCCCACGCAGGCTCACCCGCTCCTGATAGGCGCGCAGGATACGTGCTTTGTCGGCTGCACTATAGCGCTGGCGTGCCTCTACTGTGCCATAGGCGCCACAACGGCGGCAATGATACTTCTGGGCGCCTTTATAATCGGTCCCGTTTTTCACCAAATCGCTACTTCCACAGTGCGGACACCTGTGCGTTTGCACCGTCTTGATCATCGGCTCGCCTCCTCGTTCGTGATATTCGCTTCTTGGAGGCAAGGCTATCTATCACCCCCCTCATCAGTCAAAACGTGACCACTACCAACTAAAGTGGGAGGCCCGCAAGCGCGAAACAAGCGCGGATGGTATCGGTCTTATGACGCAGGCGCTCCATGGCTTTGCGCACTGCAGTGCGCAAGGTGTCGAGGGTATGGCAAACACGGTTGGGGAGCTCGACGTTCTTGAGCAGGTGCCAGATGCCCTCATCGGGATTGAGCTCAGGGGCATAAGCCGGCAGCCGTTCGATGTGCAGGCGCTCGCCGACATCGCTGCGCAATTGTTTGACCTCCTGGCAGCGATGGGCGGACAAGCCATCCCAAATGAGCAGGAGCTTGCCCTCGATGTGGCGCAGCAGGTGCTCCACAAAGCGGACCACATCCGGCCCCGTGATGCTCGTCTCTTGGAGGTGCGTGAAGAGCCGGCCGTGCGGCGTGATAGCGCTGATCGCCGAGAGATGATCATAGGAATAGGGGGCCTCTAGGATGGGCGTTTGGCCGCGCGGCGCATAGGTGCGCACCAGACTGGGCAAGAGGTAAAAGGCCGCTTCATCGAGGAAGACAATGGTCCGCCCCTCCTGCGCCGCCTTTTTTTTTAGCTCCTCCCAGCGCTCGCCGCGCCATGTTTCAATCGCCGCGGCGTCGCGTTGGCTGGCGCGGGTTTGCGGCTTCTGCCGACTCCAACCGATTTTGTCAAGGATCTTACTGATATGCGAAACATGGTAGGTCACATCAAAGGCCTGCTGGATCACGTGCCGCACGCGCTTACGGGTCCACACCGCGCCGGCAAAGCCGTGCGCTTGGGGCCCTTGCTCCAACAAGCTTTCCAACTCCTCCAAGTCATCGTCACTCAGACGCGGCGTGGGGCCCGGCGCCGGTTGGTTCAGCAAGGCCGCTTTGCCCGCGGTGCAGCCCCGCTTTAGCCATTGGCTGACCGCCCCTTCGCTCACAGCCAAGGCTTCCGCTATCTTGTTTTGCGCCCAACCTGCTCGTTTCAACTCCCAGGCTCGCAAGCGCCGCCATTCGCGCCAATCCGTCGCACTCTCACTGCGTGGTTGTTCTTTCATCATACGCTGATCGTAGCTCCCGTACCCCCTTGCTTTAAAATCCTACGCTCGGCTCAGTAACAGACGGTGTCTGCTGTTTCTAATCACGTTCGGCACCTCACTTAGTGTACATAGCGTGACGAATAGGCTATTCATGTTTCAACCTGCAAGTCTGAAATGAAAATCTTTTGCTGCCGCCCACTAAGAATCAACTCGTAATGGCCGGGAGCTAGCTGGGAGAACGTGAAGCCGCCAACCTCATCAACTGAGGTTGTGGAAATAAGCCGATCGCTTTGCCAGAGATGGGCCTGGATTTCGTTGGTGTCCATTCCGGCGACCAGGCCTACGAGCATCCTACGATCAGGGCGTTCGACATCCTCCTGAACCTCAATCCCTATCTGTACGTTATCTGCCAGATAGACATAGGGCTCCGCTGCTCTGCCCCTGACTCCGGCAAGGGCCGGAGATGGGGAAGTCAAGCCACCTCCGATGAGTTCGGCGATCAGTACCTTGACCCGCTCCACTACCCGCGAGAGGGGGGAAGGCACCATCTCATCTAGGTAATCATTCAGGACTGCAAGTTCTCTTGTACAGTGGGGGCATCTAGCTAAGTGTTGGGTGACGTCGGAGACTTGGGTGGGGGAGAGAAAATCGAAATGGTAATCCCTCAAGGTTTCCGGCGAGGGGCAGGTGATTCGGTAGAGGTACAGTCTCAGATCATAGTGCGCGCGGGCCATATCAACGGCTCTCTCATGGCAATAGGGGCAGTGCTCCAAATGGGTGGCTACTTGAGCATTCGCCTCACCATCC
Organism: Chloroflexota bacterium; assembly: GCA_030863245.1. Taxonomy (GTDB): domain Bacteria; phylum Chloroflexota; class Anaerolineae; order Ardenticatenales; family Ardenticatenaceae; genus JALZCF01. The sequence continues at coordinate 992 of JALZCF010000646.1, read as the reverse complement.
AGGAACATTGCTATCTGTTCATCACTTAGTGCTGGTGGAGATATACAAGTCATAGCATTTCCTCCTCACCCACCATAAATGCGCTCCCGTTCCGTTTTCACGTGTGTTCTTCGCCGAGTCTCTGGATTTCAGGATCTCGACGCATGCGCTCCAGGAAGTTTTGCTTGATACGATAGATCTCCTGTACGTCCTGAAACGTATCAGAGTACAGGGCATAAATCTCGCGTGGCTTGAGATCCAGGATGAAATAGGCTTCGACTACCAGATACTCCTTCTCGTCACGTAGACGGGCGGCCACCGCCTCCCAAACCTGCTGGCGCTGCTCCTTCTGCACGTACTTGCGCTCGACAGAAGCGCGTCCCTTGCCAGCCAGTTCCTTCGGCATATCTGTGATAGGGGGATCCGACTTGCGGAGAACCATGAGGATCTCCGTATGGACGCAGGATTTCAGGTAGGATAACAGGGTCCGCAAATTGGAGAACCGGTCGAGTGTATCCGATTCCAGAGCCCGCCACATGCTCTCGAAAGCGCGATTGATAAAGTGTTGGACCTCGTCTCCCGTAGCGTGGAAGCTGGGATGCGCTTTCACCCATCCGGCTACCATCGGACGGTATTGGATATATACCCGTTCCCAGGCGCGTTGATTGCCATCCGCCAACGCACGGCGGAACAGCTCGAAGCAGAAACGGTCGTCATGAGGGTGGCCCTGAAAGAAACGCTCTGTTTCTTCCGTGCAGCGAAAGGCGACGCGCTCCAGCGCCATCTGTTCAGGTTGGACATCTGTTTCTGTGTCGGACATGGCGCTATCCCGGTGCTTAATTAGTGGCTTACCCCACGATGCATAAGTGTGCGGTGCTGAGTGGACGAGTGCATCGATTATGAGGGGGAATAACGGAGGATAAGCCACAACATCCGCTACAAATATGTTATACCTCCAATTATAAGACGATAGTCGCACAAACACAACCTACCTAAAGTGGGTCCAAAGTGGG
>JALZCF010000638.1 GCA_030863245.1 Chloroflexota bacterium | reverse complement strand
TTGGGCCGCTTTGGACTTCGCGCCGCCGGTTGCCATGGGCTGTTGGCCCTCTGTCTACCCCGTTCGCTCCGTGGCGCCTGGCCGGGTGATCGGCAGCGAGGAGGGACAGGTCTGGGTCGACCTGGATGGAGATCGCGATATCCGCACTGGCTGGGTGCTCTTATACATGCATATAGCGACGAAGGGACGCATCGAGAAGGGGGCCAGGGTCGAAACAGGGGACGTTCTAGGCTATCCCTCTTGTGAGGGTGGGGTAGCCAACGGCTCGCACCTCCATATCGCCCGAATGTATAACGGCCAGTGGATGCCTGCCAATAATCCCGTGCCTTTCCAACTCGGCAACTGGGTTGCCGAGGCAGTCATTGGTTCCTCCTACGACGGCCATCTCGTCAACACCTCGGATGGTCGAATCCTCGAAGCCTGCGACTGTCGCTCCGCACGCATGAACCGCTTCCCGGAACGACCGCGTCTTGGTGGGCCCTAAAAGACCACTCCAACGTCTGCACCTGACTCCCCCTCATCCGTATTCCAATCTGCGCCTGTCTCGCCTTGCGTGTATAATAGGACGAACAAATATTCATAATTCCTGACGGCGTTCTCTTGCAGGAGCGAGCGTCCGGACAAAGGACAAATGGCGAAGAAAGTGACTCCCTCCCGACAACAGTACCTTGATTTGAAGGCGCAGCATCCCGACTGCATCCTCTTTTTCCGCCTCGGCGACTTTTATGAAACCTTTGATGAGGACGCAGAACTGTGCGCGCGTGAGTTGGACCTCGTGCTGACGAAGCGGCACGACAATCCGATGGCAGGCGTGCCCTACCACTCCGCCGATAGCTATATTGCCCAACTGGTAGAGAAGGGCTACAAGGTTGCAGTGGCAGAGCAGATAGGGGATCCCGGTTCTAAGGGGCTGATGGATCGACAGGTGATGCGTGTCGTCACGGCGGGCACGGTGACCGAGCCGGAGATGCTCGACGCGCATCGTAACAACTACCTTGTGGCACTGCTCCGCGATGAGAAAGCGGGTAAGGCCGGATTGGCCTATCTGGACATCACGACGGGCGAGTTTGCAGCGACGCAGATTGAAGGGATGAATTGGCAGCAGCATGTGGAGGAGGAGCTCGAGCGCCTTGCGCCTGCCGAGGTCATCGAGCCGCTACGCGAGGACGAGCCTGGCGTGGTCGGGCCACGCAAGAGTGAGGTGGACGAGCGAGGTTTCCGCCGCACGTCTTGGGAGAGTTATCACTGGGACCTAGGTCGCGCACGCCGCGCGCTCGAGGAGCATCTTGGTGTGGCGACGCTAGAGGGTTTCGGTGTCGAGGGCAAGCCGCTGGCGATCCGCGCGGCTGGGGCCGCGCTCGCGTATGTCAAGGAGACGCAGCGACGTGACTTGCCGCAACTCGACAATCTCGTTACCTACTCCACGCGCGGCTATATGACGCTGGATCCTGCCACGCGCCGCAACCTGGAACTCACCGAGTCCATGCGCGGGGGTAGCAAGGATTGCCTGCTTGGCGTACTGAACGAGACGGTAACGGCAATGGGTGCCCGGCTCCTCCGGCAATGGGTGGGCCAGCCGCTGCTTCACTTGGAGGTGCTAGAGGCGCGGCTGGATGCGGTGGAGGCGTTCTACGACCACACTGCGCTCCGGCTGGAGCTGCAGGCGGCCCTGAAGGAGATCGCTGACTTGGAGCGGCTGGTGAATCGCGTCATCACCGGTAACGCGCAGCCGCGCGACCTGGGCGCGATACGGAACTCGCTCTCTCTCATCCCAGAGATTCAGCTCATCCTGGCAGGATTGCTCCGTTCCGGCATCGAAAATCCGCCTGAGCCGCTCCACCCCGATGACCTGAATCCGTGCGTGGATGTTCTGCAGCTTCTGGAAGAGGCGATTGTTGAAGATCCACCCGCGGTGCAGAACAAGTCGGGCTTCATCCGCCCTGCGTTCTCGGAAGAGCTATCGCAGATCATCGAGAAATCGGCGCATGCGCGTGACTGGATCGCCGGGCTGCAGGAGACGGAGCGGGAGCGCACCGGTATCGGTAGTCTGAAAGTCTCCTACAATAAAGTCTTCGGCTACTATATCGAGGTGACGAAAGCCAACACCCACCTCGTGCCCGACGACTACGAGCGCCGCCAGACCCTCGTCAACGCCGAACGCTATGTAACAACCGAACTCAAGGAGTACGAGGCCCTGGTGCTCAACGCCGAGGAGCGTCAGCTCGATCTGGAGCAACGCATCTTCGCCCAGGTCCAGCAACAAGTCGCCGCTGCGAGCGACCGGCTACTTGGCCTGGCCCGTGCCCTTGCCCACCTCGACGTCTTTGTCTCCCTTGCCGAGGTTGCCGTGCGCCATCGCTACGTCCGTCCAATACTCAGCACAAAGAAGGAAATTCACATCGAGCGTGGACGGCATCCGGTGGTGGAGTTGACACTGAAGGATGAACCGTTCATTCCGAACGATACACACCTTACAGAAGATGAATGTATTCACATCATTACCGGACCCAACATGGCCGGAAAGAGCACGAGCCTTCGACAGGTCGCGCTGATCGTCCTCCTGGCCCAACTTGGTAGCTTCGTGCCTGCCGACA
>JALZCF010000628.1 GCA_030863245.1 Chloroflexota bacterium | reverse complement strand
ACCGCGATGGCGATACGTTTCAGTAGAGCGCAGCTTATCATCAAGCAGACGTCTGGACGGGAGAAGCGAACTTGTTTAATAAGATACTGATTGCCAACCGGGGCGAGATTGCGGTACGCATCATGCGGACCTGTCGGCGGATGGGCATCGCGACGGTTGCAGTCTATTCTGAGGCAGATGCGGATGCCTATCATGTGCGGGAGGCGGATGAGGCTGTACTCATTGGGCCTGCCGCGCCTTCCGAGAGTTACCTACGTGGCAATCGCATCATCGAGGCAGCGCAGGAAACAGGGGTCGCGGCGATCCATCCCGGCTACGGGTTCCTCGCGGAGAACGCGAAGTTTGCGGGTGCCGTGCGTGATGCAGGGCTCGTATTCATTGGTCCGAGCGCGAGGTCGATCGCACAGATGGGATCGAAGACGGCGGCACGGGCGCTGATGAAGAACGCGGGGGTACCAGTGGTGCCAGGCTACCAACCACCCGACGATGCTGAGACTACGGCTGAACTCTCCGATGCGTTCGCTACGGCAGCCGAACACATCGGCTACCCTGTGTTTGTCAAAGCGGCGGCTGGGGGCGGGGGGAAGGGGATGCGAGTCGTTGCAGAGCCTGCTAATCTACCAGAGGCTGTTGGTGCGGCGCAGCGCGAGGCCCGCAATGCTTTTGGGGATGATACCGTTTACCTTGAGAAGTACCTTACCGAGCCCCGCCATGTCGAGTTCCAGATTCTTGCGGATGCACACGGCAACGTCCTACACTTCTTCGAGCGTGATTGCTCGGTCCAGCGGCGCCACCAGAAGATTATCGAAGAAAGCCCATCGCCTATCATGACGGCGGAATTGCGTGCGGCGATGGGCGCGGCAGCGGTCGAGGCCGCGCGAGCGGTGGAGTACGTGAACGCCGGTACCGTGGAATTCATTGTGAATGATGTCGGAGACTTCTACTTCCTTGAGATGAACACCCGGCTCCAGGTGGAACATCCTGTAACGGAGATGATTACGGGAATCGATCTGGTGGAGTGGCAGCTACGTGTGGCGGCGGGCGAGTCCCTCCCGTGGACGCAGCATGAGCTACCGAGGCACGGGCATGCCATCGAATGTCGTGTCTATGCGGAAGATCCCTCGAACAGTTTTCTCCCCGACACCGGAACGGTACTGTTAGCTAGCGAACCGGACGGCGTACGCATCGACGCAGGGGTGAAGACAGGCGACGAGGTGACCATCCATTACGATCCGATGATCTCCAAGGTCATCGTCCATGCGCCCTCGCGCGACGATGCTATCCGTCGCATGCGTTGGGCGCTCGAGCACTACATCCTGTTGGGCCTGACAACCAACCTTCAATTCTTACAGGATGTACTCGCGCACCCCGTCTTCCAGAGGGGTGAGGCCGCTACCACCTTTGTGGATCGATATATGAATGAGTGGCAGCACGAGGGGACAGAGATTCCCGACGAGGCGCTCATCGCGTTTGCCCTCCAGGATCTCCTCCGTGAACGCCGAGCTGGCGAGTTGGAGCGCCTCGTGAGCGGTGACCCCTACAATCCCTGGGAGATTCGTGATGGATTCAGAGTTGGGGAGCAGCAAAGATAGCGCACTGCGCGATAGGGAGAAACGATGGAATACCGCTATCAACATGGAACAGAGGTGCATACTGTCCTCATCACAGAGCGGCCGGAGGGTTATGAGGTGTGTGTGGGAGAGCGGCGCTACCTCGTGCGTGCCAGGGAGGTAAACAACTGCTTGCTCGATTTTTGGGTTGATGGTCGCTTCCGACAGGCACACCATGCTGAACAGGACAATGAGCGTTGGTTGAACCTGTACGGGAATGTGTATCACGCTACACGCGTCCGCCACCGACGCAAGGAGCACCACGCGGGGGAGAGCACCAACACGCTTGCGGCCACAATGCCAGGCCAGATAATCTCCGTTCTTGTCAGCGAAGGGGATGAGGTAGAGCGTGGTCAACTTCTCGCGTTGATGGAAGCCATGAAGATGGAGCTTCGAGTCACCGCGCCGCACGATGGAACCGTTACGCGGGTGCTCGTTACGGAGGGGGAGGCGGTCGAGCGCGGTCAAACTCTCATCGTGCTTTAGGTAGCGAAAGTTAGCAAAACCAAATTTGACAACACAGGATAAACATATATAATTCCAATCGTAATCGACGCGGGGTAGAGCAGTGGTAGCTCGTCGGGCTCATAACCCGGAGGTCGCAGGTTCGAATCCTGCCCCCGCTACCAGGCGACGTAGCTCAGCGGTAGAGCAAGGGACTCATAAGCCCTGGGTCGTTGGTTCGAGTCCAACCGTCGCCACTCCTCAGAAGGTCTCCTACGTGCATAGGGAGGCCTTTTTTGTTGCCGCTGAGCCTCTAGTGCCTCTGCTGAGAAAGTGATCCCTAGTATGGTCAAGATGGAAGCAGAGAAAACGGAACGCGAAGGTTGACGTTATGCCTTCGACTCGCTAGAATGGCAGGCGTGGAAGAACATTTATCCGCCCAACCCTCTCCGCGACCACAACGACGCCTTGTTCGTCGGGCTCGTTCCTTGCCGATGCCGCCCACCTATGTCTGGGTCATTCTTGGTACCCTAGTCGTGACGCTAGGGATCTGGAGTTTGCGCCCGCGGGATGCCACCTCCGACGATACGTCAACACCCCCTACACGGCTGTTGGAGAGTAATGCGGCAACCTCCTTTTTCCAGCTCACTGAAGACGCAACAGAAGTAAGTACCTCTTCGGCCGCTCTTGGAGCACAACCTTCGTTGGAATCAAGTGAGCTTGTTATCCGCAAGGAAGAGGTGCTTCCACATGGTAACGCGGTGGTGGGCCACCCCCAACTTGTGCCCATTGAGCTAGAGGGTGGGGGAGAAGTACCGGACTCTTATACTGTAGCAGTGGGAGATACACTAGGGTCTATCGCGACGCACTTTGGTGTGATGGTTGAGGATTTGATGGCGCTCAACCAACTAGATAACCCCAACATGCTTTACGTCGGGCAGGTCCTTGCGATGCCGGCCCGTGGGGGACTCGCAGCTCCTTTCCAGCGGCTCCTGCCCGATAGCGAGCTGATCCTTAGCCCCGCCTACAAGGATTTCGATATACATGCCTTTGTCGCTCAGCAGGGCGGGTACCTATCGTCCTACAGCGAAAATGTGGAGGGCGTAGAGCGTAGCGGCGTTGATATTGTCGAGATGGTGAGTCAGCGCTACAGCGTGGGTCCGCGACCGCTGCTAGCAATGCTTGAGTATGAAAGCGGTTGGGTCACGCAGGCGGAGCCTTCAGAACTAGACGTGCCGCTCGGCGTGCAGGAGGCTATCCCTCCCGGCCTCTTCTTCCAACTATCGTGGGCGGCGAATCGCATGAACGAGGGGTACTACGATGTGTACCTTGGCCGCACTACCCAGTTAGTGTTTAAAGATGGTACCCATGCTCTCTATGATCGGGAGACGAATCCAGGTACCGCTGCCATCCAAAACGTCTTCGCAAGGAAGGGAGACCCTGCCTCCTGGTCGGGGGCGCTATCAGAGGACGGCTATTTTGCTACCTATGTCCAGCTGTTCGGTGATCCATGGGAGTACGTCCTTCCATCTCTTATTCCCGATGACCTGTCACAACCGATCCTCTCGCTTCCGTGGCCAAGTGGCGAGACGTGGTATTATACGGGTGGTCCCCACGGCGGGTGGGGCGATCTGTCTGGCTGGGCGGCATTGGACTTTGTGCCACCGGATAACACTGGATGCCATCCCTCGGCCTACTGGGCCACGGCAGCCGCAGATGGCAAGATCATCCGCAGCGAGGATGGCGAAGTCGTCCTCGACCTGGACGGAGATGGCTTTGTAGGAACCGGCTGGACCTTGCTCTACATGCATGTAGCATCTATGGGACGCGTGGAGGTTGGCACGGACGTAGAGGTAGGCGATCCGATTGGTCGCCCCTCCTGTGAGGGTGGCTTCTCCGATGCGACGCACCTTCATATCGCGCGCCGCTACAACGGACAGTGGATTGGAGCAGGTGGTAGTATACCTTTCGTGATGGATGGTTGGCAGGCGCAGACGACCTCCCAGAGCTACAATGGTTACTTGCTTCGGGGCGAGGAGCAGCGCGAGGCCTGCGCGTGCCGCCTTGACGAGTTCAATGGAATTACCGCTCCCTAGAAGCAGGATGGGATTCCAGGCGTTGCCTCACCTGTTCCGTTTCTAAGACCCCTCTATGCATACAATGTCCTCGATTGATTGGCGAGCTTTCCTTTTCTTGCTCTTGACGCCCTTGTTTGCTGCCTGCACGCTTGTCGAATCAAGGCCTGTCAAAGATTTGGTAAGTCCGACGCCAACATCGGATTCCATCGTCATGATGGCGACGAGGACTCCAACCGCTGTACCGCCAACCCAGACACCACTACCGCCCACGGCAACCGTAACATCCCTTCCTTCAGCAACACCCACAGCCTCGCCTACCCCAGTACAGGGCCGATATCATGTGAAGGCCGGTGACACGCTTCTCTCCATCGCACTCCAACATGACATGACGTTGGAGGAGTTACTGGAGTACAACGACATAGCGGGGGAGGAAGAGACGATCCGGGTTGGGGAGATGCTGGTTGTTCCCTCCAGTATCGCGTTAACGTTACCCGAAGCATGGCTGACATATGACAGCGAGGTGGTTTACGGGCGATCCTACTTGGATTGGGACACGGAAGCATTCATCAAGGCAAAGGGCGGATATCTGGCTGCGTATACGGAGTGGGATCGTAGCGCTGCAGAAATTATCGACGCCGTCAGTGCCAAGTATCATGTCGGTCCGCGTGTGCTCCTCGCGGCGATGGAGCTCTTGAGCGGCTGGGTTTCAGGCGGGCCACGTAGTCAGCATCCGTTCGGCGTAAAGGATGGCGGGCCTCCCAATTTGGGATGGCAGGCGACGTTCGCGGCGAAGAAGTTGATGGAAGGGTACTACGGCCAGCTCGAGGGACGCCGCGATTGGGTGATCCTTGATAACGGCACGGCCGCGCGCCTCTACCCGGGTACGAATCCTGGCACGGCTGCAGTGGCGAATCTGCTCGCGGCAGTGACACCTTCCAGCAACTTCCCCAAGCTGCTCCAATCCAACCAGTTTCAGAAAACCTACCAGCGTCTTTTTGGCAAGGTGGAGGGTGGCCCAGTTCGTCCGCCCGGTAACAAGCAGCCCTACTTTGAGCTCCCCTTTCCGGAGGCTGAGCTGTGGTATTTCTCTGGGGGACCCCACGGTGGCTTCGGAGACCAAATATCGGGTTGGGCCGCTTTGGACTTCGCGCCGCCGGTTGCCATGGGCTGTTGGCCCTCTGTCTACCCCGTTCGCGCCGTGGCGCCTGGCCGGGTGATCGGGAGCGAGGAGGGGCAGGTCTGGGTCGACCTGGATGGAGATCACGATATCCGCACTGGCTGGTGCTCTTATACATGCATCTAGCGACGAAGGGACGCATCGAGAAGGGGGCCAGGGTCGAAACAGGGGACGTTCTAGGC
>JALZCF010000624.1 GCA_030863245.1 Chloroflexota bacterium | reverse complement strand
CCACAAAATGAGCGCGGATACCACCACAACAACCAGGGCCATCCATCGCGCCACATTGCGGCGCGCTTCAATCCGGAAGAGTCCCAACCACGCGCTCATGCTCGCACCTCCGCCAGTATTCGGCTATAGCCCCGCTCCAGCGGTGTGTCGCCCGCTCCATAGCCTTCACCCGCCGCCGTCAGCTCACCTGGTGTGCCACGGAAAATAATGCGGCCCTCTTCCATCAGCGCCACCTCGGAGCAGGCTGCCGCCACATCTTCCACTAAGTGTGTGCTCACGACGACCGTACCCTGCCCGCCAAACTCCCGCAGCAGCGCCCGAAAGTGCACCCGTTGCTCGGGGTCCAACCCGGCTGTCGGCTCGTCCAGCAGCAGCAACTCCGGCTCATTCACGATGGCCTGGGCCACGCCCACCCGCCGTACCATGCCACCTGACAACGTCTTGAGTTTGGCACGCGCCCGGTCCCCCAGCCCCACCCGTTCAATGGCCCGCACTACCGCCCGCCCCACCTGTCCGGCCGGCATCTCCTTCAGAAGGGCAAAATACTCCACGAACTCAAAAACCGTGAAGTTAGGGTAGTAGCCCAGCGTCTGGGGTAGATAGCCGAGACGACGGCGGATCTCTCGCCGCTCTTGATCGTCGGACGGGTTTCGACCGAGCAGTTGCAGACGCCCATCGACCGGTTCCAGAACCGTCGCCAGGGTGCGGAGCAGCGTTGTTTTCCCTGCCCCGTTAGGGCCGAGCAGACCAAACACCCCCGGGCCAATATCAAGGTCGATCCCCTTGAGCACTTCGGTTTTCCCAAAGCTCTGGGAAAGGTTCTGTAATCGAACGTTTACTGCCACAACACCATTTCCTCTCTTTTTCCATTACTAGCATAGAGCGCCACCGCAACCAGAACCAGGGCGCTTATCAGGTAAATCGGGATCAGGCTCGCCTCTGCCACTGCCGTTGCCCACTGCTCCGTCGCCGTCTTTCCGCCCAGCACGACGAGCGCCCAACTCGTTAGTCCCACGGTGACCCCGACATTGGGCGAGCGGGCAAGCAGCGCGGTCGCCAGAGCGAGCGCGCAGACGGTGGTCATCGGGATCAGCCAACTGAAGGTTAGCGGCGTAAGGCCGCCAGCGATGAGCGACGCGGCCAGCCCAAGCAGGGCATTGAGGCCGAAGACGGCCAGCCCGCGCACCAGCAGGATCATGCGGTCGGAAATGGGCATCGAGCGGCCCAACTCGAAGGCCGGATCGACGCCCGGGCCATAGGCATAGGCAATGCCGACCGCCGCCAGCGCCGGGGCCAGCAGTGCGACCCAGGGCGTGCCCGTGTTCCAGGTGAACACGACCCCAGCGGCAAGGACGACAACGGTGGCCAGAATCCAGGCGGGCACGAGCGAGGGGGTGGTCACGAGCGCCCGCGCAAGGCCCGGGGAACGGAGCAGATGAGTGGCCCAGCGCTCAACCAGCCCTACCTCGCGGGCCCAAACCTCAGCAGCGATGCCGGACCATACGCGCTCCAAGTCGACATCCAACGCTCGCAGGATGGTCTGCGCCTGGCAGTCAGCACAGTGCGCGACATGATCATCCGTATCGGGGTGGAAGTCCATGCTTATTCCTCCTTCCGTAGCACTGCCTGTAACAGCTGTCTGATCTTGTAGAGGCGGCTTTTGACGGTACCGACCGGAATATTGAAACGGGCGGCGATCTCCTGCAACGGGTGCTGCTCGACGAGTGCCAACTGTGCCAGTTCGCGCACGTTGTGACCCTGCAGTTCCGCGAAGGCGCGCTCCAGTTCCACCCGCGTCAGGGCTAGCATCTCTGGATCCTGTGCAGGCGAGACGTCGATTACTGGCTCACCCCTTCCCTGCTTCCGATGCCAGAGGGCTGCCTGGCGCCGGGCAATGCCCCAAAGCCATGCACCCACCTCCCCTTCGCCCTGGTAGCGGTCGGTGCTCCTCCAAACGGCGAGGAATGTTTCCTGCAGTACATCCTCGACCACATCTGCTGGTAGGGAGCGTCGTAAACGCCCAGCCAGCCATGCAGCGTGGCGCTGAAATAGCTCGCGGAAAGCCATGTCGTCACCCTGTGCGATGGCGGCAAGAAGTTCGTGATCGTTCATCTCTATCTTATCTGTTGCAGGAGTGCGACGTTTGGTTCATTTTTGGACACGCTCTGGCAAGCAAACCCGAGGAATGATACATTGATCAGTGTTTGAAGGAGGACAAGAGAGAGTCACGGTAGCATCGGCATCCGATGGGGCAGTGAGATGTTCCCTAAAAGGTGGTGGGAGACATAGCCTGTTCCAGATGCGGGAGTTCCCAACGCGCTTCAGGCCTGCGTCTTGCTTATTGCCGGGAATAAAGCTTTTGTCTCTCTCTTCTATGTCAAAACATCGGCAGGGAACAAGCAAGTAAACGCATGAATTCGGGAAACAATAATGCGTGGAAGAAGGAACTCGAGGCCGTCATCCGTTCCCTTATGCGTGCCCTGATCTTCGGGATTGCGTTCCTGTACACGATGGAGACCTGGTGGATCGGTAGCTGGCTCGCCTATTGGAAATTGCTCAGCTTCTTCGTATTGGCTTTCCTGTTTAATCTGGCACTCCTTCCGCTCGTGCAGAAGGGGGGGGACGAGTTCAGCTTCCCGCGCCTCTTGCACGTGGCCACGCGCAACCAGGCGCTCGCCGTTATCGCCTCAGCCCTGATCCTGTATGTCATGGGGCGCATCACGCCTTTCACCGCCCCGCTCACCAAGGATCTGACCACTATCGTGCTGCTCTCGATCCCGATTGGGCTCGGCGCCAGTATCGCGCATATTCTGGAAGTGTATCGCCAGGGGAGGCAGTCCCGGCAGGGAAACCAACAAGAGGGGAAGCAGGGCGCCTCAAGCGGGAAGCAGGCGAAGGGCTCGCAACAGGCCAGCCCGTGGCGAGACATTCTGAGGACGATGGTACTAGCTAGCGGCGGTGCGCTCTTCGTCGCCTTGCCGCTGGCGCCCACCATCGAGATCCCCATGCTCGCCGCGCGGATGGATTTCTGGCGCGAGTTCGCGCTGATCGTTCTGTCGTTGCTGATCGCCTACGCCATTGTCTATGAGGCGGGAGCCAACAAAGCACCGCCGAGCGGGAACAACGAGCGCGCCCGGAAGCTCTGGCCCTTGGCCGACACGCTGATGAGCTACCTCCTCGCGCTCGGCACCTCCTTTGTGGTGCTCTACCTGCTGGGCCGCATCGATCTTGCTGCCCCGCTCTCTCACATCCTCGCGCTCACCATTGTCCTTGCCCTTCCGGCCAGCATCGGTGCCGCCGCGGGCAAGCTCGCTCTGTAGCGCGAAGGGTAAAGATGAAAGAGCGAGGCGAAAAGAGAGAACAATGAGTGAGGTTAACGAGACGGGGCGATGGTCCAGGGATGGCAGTTCGCCCGACGGGCAACAATCGGGGGGCAGCTCTGCCACCTCCGCGTCCAAGGGGAAAGCCGCCACGCAGCAGAAACTATCCCAATCCCAGCGACAAGGGAAGTCTGAACAGCAAGCGCAGCAGAGAAAATCCAAACAGAAAGAGCAGCAGGGGAAGTCTCAGCAGAAAAATCAGCAAGAACAGCAGGGAACGCCTCTAGCGGAATGGATTGTTTTCGGGATCAGCCTCACGCTGCTGGTGACCCTCATCATCACCTTATCTTACCTGCACGTGACGGGTGAGAGCGGTCCTCCCGAGATCCGGGTCCTTCCACTAGTGCAGGAGGTCGCTCGCCACGAGGCGGGCTACTACCTGCCGGTGGAGGTCGTCAATGTGGGTGGGGAGACGGCGGAAAACGTTTCGGTCAGTCTCACTCTCAGGCCGCCGCAAGGGCAGGCCGAAAGCAAAACCTACTCGATCCACTTTCTCTCGCCGCGCGAGACCGACCGTTCGACCGTCATTTTTCAGTCAGATCCCAGCCAAGGCACCCTCCATTACACCCTCAGTTTCTCGAATCCATAGCTTCTACCTCCCCGAAGGAAAGCTCCGTCTCTCAGCGGCTGGTGAGGAACTTAAGTACTGTTGTACCCATCCCAAAAAGAAAAACGTTCCGTAGTGCCTAGTGCAGTCATGACCACTTAGGCATATACGAGTGTAATCCGCGCGCTGTGAGTGAGGGAGGTATCTAGCAGGCCTTCGGCTTGGTGGGAGCGCGTGCGGATGTGTAGGGCGTAGGGGCGCTCGCCGTGGGTTGCGAGATAGTCGTATATGGGGCTGTCGGT
>JALZCF010000620.1 GCA_030863245.1 Chloroflexota bacterium | reverse complement strand
CCCAGAACCTCCGTGTAGAACTGAAAGGCTTTGCCTGGATCGTCTACAAAGATGCTGGTAAGTGCGATTTTCATGGGGTGTGCTCCTTTATTGTCTGTAAAAGGCGTTAGCCACTTGACCCCATGATACAGGATGGGTGCGACAGGTTTGGAGCTGTTGAGGGTGTGCGGGAGAGTTTTTAGAGTTTTTGGGTCGCGGTGAACTACGGGGGAGGAGGTGGCAGGGTTGCGATGGCGGAGGGTTGCGATTGAAATCGCGGCTGGGGGGCCTGCGGCCAATTGTCCGCCTCCGCGGACAAGAGAAGGGGCTCGGTTTGCGGGGGAGTATTGGCGTAAGGGTGTGTTAGGGTATTACAAGAGGGGGAGGGTCGTGGTTGAAGCAACACACCACGCAGTGCTTTGCAACAATGGACGCGAGCGAAAAGTGTACCGCGCGTGAGCTCCCTTCACCTCCGAGCACCAGATCGGAAACTCGCTCCAAACCCATCCACTAGGCATCAGTCTCTTTTGCCTGCCCTTCGCCCCGCCGCCGTACCATCTGCGTGCCGGGTGCTGCCCCCGATAGTCTTATACCAATTGTGCTGTGAACATAGTAAACACTTTAGTGTTCGTGAGGCGCACGAACACTAAAGTGTTTACTACGAACCGTCTCCGCATGTTTGTGAGGCTTTATACCACAATTGGTATTACTCGTCATCGGGCTCACTTGGATGGACTGGACTGCCCGCGCTGATCTCCCTGATGGTGATGCCCTGACGACTTCGCGCCGTCGGGTCGAAGTACCAGGTGGTCACAGCCGCCGCGATGAGCGCGCCATTGAACAGCAGGCCGACCAGTACCATGATGGTGCCCGACAACGGACCGAGGGCCGTACGGGCAAAGAATTGCTCGAGAGAGTCAATCGGGGTGGGATGGATCGCGACCTTCACAAACCAGGTCAGTAACAGGGTCAGGTAGATCCACACGTAATTGCGCCGTAGCCGCCGCCCGAACGCCTGCGCAAAAGAGATACGATAGTGGAAGTTGCGCAGGTCATCGGCCAGCCAGTGCTGCCAACCGGTATCGGGTTCCGTGGACTCCCCATCGAGGAGCGGGGCAAAGTAGTAGCGCTCCAGGATGTAGGCGCGCGTGCGCCAGATGTCGTAATGGCGATAGCGCCGCGCCTCCAACAGCAAAAAGAAGGTGACCAGGATCGACATCAGGAGGAGCACCACGTGTCGTTGCGGCTCCACGCCGCCCAGGGCGAAGCTGATCGCCGCCGCCGTCGTGACCACCGCCCAATTTGTCGTCGTATCCAGGCGCCTGCGCCAACTGGTTGCCCGCCCCACATGGGCACGGTACAGATGGACAATATCCGTCCGATATTTATCCGCGACGGCGGGCGGCGCCACGCGCGCGGCCGGCGGACCCCCTATCGCATCGAGCGTACTGCCGCGCTCGATATGGCTGGCACCTGCCCGTTCTGGCTCACGCACCACCATAGGGACCTCCTCCCGATGAGACGACCAGGGATGCGCAGGCAGAAAGCAAGATTCTTACCATGTCACTCCCTCAGGCCCTGCCGTTCCCGCTTCCCGGACCTTGCCACCCGTTCCTTCCTTCCTGTACAATCTATGCTGGAGATGCAGACACCTGAGGTTGAGATCGCGCGTAGGGCAGGCGAGGAGAGCATTGATGGATTATTGGCAAGGGCAACGGGTTCGCCTACGGGGGGTCGAACCGAGCGACGCCGACACGTTTTACAAATGGAACCGCGACGGCGAGCGCGCCCGGCAGCTCGATTTTGTCTGGCCGCCTCTCTCGCGTGCCGCCGTCCAACGGTGGGCCGAAGAGCAGGCCCAGAAGAAGTTGGAGGACGATGCCTTCCACTGGATCATTGAAGAGGTCTCCGGCACTCCTGTGGGCTCGATTATCACCCAGCACTGCCACCCACGTACCGGCACCTTCAGCTACGCGATTGACATTGCGCCGGAGCACCGCCGGCAACAGTACGCCCAAGAAGCCATCCAGCTCGTCCTTCGCTACTACTTCGAAGAACTACGCTATCAGAAAGTGACGGTAAGCATACACAGCTACAACGACGCCTCTATCGCCCTCCACGAGACGCTGGGCTTCGTACGCGAAGGAACTCTACGACGCATGACATACACGAGGGGGCGATACTGGGACGTGCACTGGTACGGCATGACCCAAGAGGAATGGCACCGGTTATCGCACAGCTCATGACGCATCCCCCAGCCATGATCCATACCCCTTACTTATCCCGGCAGGCAACTATCTAGGCGCCTCTTGGAACCCAGCTGTACCATCAGTCGTTACACCCCCACACGCCGTCCCGCTCCCCGCTCCCTGGACTTCCGATCCGGCGGCCAGGTCGTCGCCATGCTGAGCAAGGAGCGTGCGGAGGGATTAAGGTGTACCTCCTATTGTTGTCTATCCCACCCTCTCGCGTGCAACTCGGCTGCCAGCGCTTCGGCTGTCTGCCACAGATCGAGTGCCTCCGCGCGTGCTCTGGCAGCTTCGGCCACTTCTGGCGGGAGCGTCGCGATAATGACAGCCAGCTCCTGCCCCACCGCCTCAGGCCAACCGCGGTTCTCGCTGGCGGCCGGATAGCGCGAGACCAGCGCGTACAGCTCCACGGCTCGTTCCTTCTCGCCCTGTTGGCCCAGAATCAGGGCAATGACTACGAAGGCGGTGAGCAGCGGCAGGAAGTCTCGTAGGCGAATGGAGAGCGACAGGACTTCCAGGAGCACTGTCTGCGCCTGGTGGTGATCGCCGCGCCGCCAGAGGACGTAGCCGAGCAGCGACAGCGACCACCCCAGTTGATTTGGTTCGTTCGTCTCGGCAGCATAGTGCCGGTAGAGGCTCATGCTCTCGCGCAGCGTCTGCTCGGCTTCGGCGTAGGCCCCCATCGACGCGAGGACCCAGCCCAACACGTAGAGTGACCAGGCGACTTGCCTGGGGTCCGCGATTTCCCGGTGCAGGCGCAGTCCTGCCTGGGCCTGCGTGTACGCCTCGTCATGCTGCCCAAGCGCCGAGAGCGTGTAGCCCAAGAGGGAGTAGCTCTCGGCCAGGAGAAACTGATTCCCCAGCTCGCGGGCGAGCGCCAGGCTCCCCTCGAACAAGGGCTGTGCTTCCCTATTCTTCCCCTGCCAGATCAGAGTCACGCCCAGATGCCAGAGCCCCGAGGCCATACCGTAGCGGTTCTGAAGTTCGTGGTAAAGGGCGTTGCTCTCGCGCGCCAGCCGTTCGGCCCGCTCCAAGTGTCCCTGTTCGGCCATCATGTGGCTGAGCTGACCGAGCACGTCAGCGACACCGCGGTGGTCGCCGAGCGTGCGTTTGATAGCAAGGCTTTCGTCAAAGAGCTGCTCTGCCTGCTGGAATTCCGCAAGAATATGCATCCACTGCCCCATCCGTGCCAGCACCTCGCTCATCTCCCACTGGCAGCCGAGTGCTCGAAAGAGGGCCAGGCTCCGCTCGTACCAGGACCAGGCCCCCTCATGGCCCATGGTCATGGCCACAATCCCTAACTGGGCATAGATGAATGCTCGTTCGGCGCGCGTGTCCTCGCCTGCCAACTCGGGACGATCAAGCACGGTTAGGCCTTGCTCGAGCAACGCTTTGGCGCCGGCTGCGTCGCCCAATAGATAGGTGAAGCGGCCCTGCCACGCCAACAGTCCGGCCAGCAAGCTCCGTTCGCCCACCATCATCGCTCGGTCTGATGCCGGCTGCATGAGATGTTCGGCTGCATGCTGGAAAGCTTTCTGCCCCTTCTGATTGCGCCCCTGCCACATGTAAAAGTAGCCGAGCCCCTCCATCGCTGACTGGATGAGCGCGCTGTGTCGCTGTTGGACGGCCCGGTACCAGGCGACCTGCACGTTGTCTGCTTCCGCTTCCGCGGCCGCCAGCGCCTCGCGCTGCCGCTCCCTGTTAAAGTGCACGCCGTGGCGCGTCAGGAAGCCACAGTAGTAGGCGCTATGGCGGTCGGCGAGCCTCCCTGCGGCATCGGGATTCTGGGCCATCTTCTCTGCGCCGTACTGCCGCAACAACTCGTGAAGCTGATAGCGACCCTTCGTTGGATCGAGCTGGAGGAGCGATTTGCTCACCAGGCGACCAAGGATCGGCACGGATGCACCGGCCACCTCCTCCACGGCGTCCCGGGTAAAACCGCCGCGAAAGATAGACAGACGGGCGAAGAC
>JALZCF010000604.1 GCA_030863245.1 Chloroflexota bacterium | reverse complement strand
GTATCCCAGGAGTGGCTCGCGCTGCTCTTGATGTTGCAGGAAGCGGAGGCACGTCATTGGTTACTTACGGAGGCGCAACAACGCGCGGTTCGCAACGCGTGGCGCGAGGAGCTTGGCGGCGTATGGCGTCTCGCCACGGATGGTCAGCTTCCCTTGAACGCCCGAGAGGCATCCGGGGACGCACGGCGACGTTGGCTGAACGTCAACCTACTAATTGAGTATCAGGTCGCGCATGGGGGAGACGAAAGCACGATAGGGCTCCTGGCGCGAACGCTCCTCTCCTATCAGCCTGCTACCTTCGATGCGGTGCGCTTCTTCGCCGCCCTCATCGGGAGTTCTCCTAGCGATCTGGAGTTTCTCTCCCGCGACTACGTCCTGGGCCGTGAAGAGTAAGAAGGAACGCCAGTTGGATAATTACAGGGAAGCGCCTACACTCCATCGTGTTCTCTTCACAAGCCCCGGTCGTGGAATACCAAAATGGAATGGAAGGTTCTGGAAGATGAGCCGCTGCCAGCGGCAGAGCTAGAGGAGCGACCGCGCCGACGCGTGCTGCGCAAGCAGTGGGCGCTACTAGGGATTGTGCTGGCAGGGTTTCTATTGGTAGGCGCTTGGTGGATACGACAGCAGGTGGAGGCGAATGAGGCGCAGCTGCGAGAGGACATCGCCCAAGCGGTTGCCGCTGAAGAGCAGGCACGGAGCTTTGGCGCTGTAGAGCAGGTTCGTGCCTTGGCGGACCTTGGCGCGCCCGAGGCGTGGCGTCTCCGCTATGAGGCGCTGTTCCGCCATCCACCCGCCGATGCAAAGCCGCCTGATATCCTCTCTGTGGAGCATAAAGGCGGTCTGGCGCTGGTCACGTTAGCGGAGGGGGGCAAGGCGGGGTGGCCGAGGGCACGTGCCTATCGCCTCGTAAGAAACCAATGGCGGCGGACCCCAGTCCCTGCCACCTTCTGGGAATCCCCTACGGCTTACCACTCTGACCAATTCACACTCTGGATGAGCGACCGCGATGCAGCGCTTCTCTCGCCCGACGAACTTCTTGCCTATCTAGAACAGGTCCGTTTCGAGTTCAACGATCTCTGGTCTCCCTCATACGAAGGAGAGCTCATCCTGCGCATCATGTCGCACGATTTGATGCCTGTCAGCGTCATGCAGACCAATCCTTCTGAGGAGATCGTGCTCACCAGCCCCCTCCTCGCTTCCCAGTCACGATACCCCTTCCTCTCGCCCGAGCGGGCGTATCGCCTCGCGCTTATAGAGGCAGTGGCTGCGGCACTGGATGTTGGTGCCACTACGGCTACAGAGACGCCCGCTGAGCTCGAGGAGATACGGCTCCGCCAGTTGTTGCGCGAGGCAACCGTACGCCACTTGGTACTATCAGAGGAAGAGTTGTTACAGTACCGGGAGTTTGCCCGTGAGCAATCTACCAACATCCCGCGTGTGGAACAGCGTGCTGGCGTGCCAGATGCAGCCACGCTCTCTTTCCTTATCGATTATCTCGTGGCAGTGGAGGGTAAGGAGGCGCCAGGTCGATTGGCAGGGGCGCTCCAACCCGGTGCCTCGTTACAGGATGCCACGGTCCAGGCGTTCGGGCTCCCCCTACAGCCGTTGTTGGAAGAGGTGAGGCTATGGATGGGAGCTCATACTGTTACAGAGGTGGGATTGCCTCCCGATACACCCCACACGGTGAAAGTACTAAGGGTATTGGAGGATGATCCCTTTCGTGCGTTGGCGGTGACGGTAGACGAGGGAAGGCTCGTAAAACTCGTCGGCCCCAATGAGAGTATGCTGCCACTGCCCGCACACTGTCTCGGAGTGGGCACGCGGCTTTCCTTCGAGGAAAAGACTTCATCCGGTTCAGAGATTTCCGTTGAGGAGATCCGGGTGACAGCGCTCCGCCTGCCTACCTGGCCCGTTGGGCCCTTGCCATCATCAACAGAGACCGTGATCGCGCGACGAGTATCAGACTCCACCCGCATTATTGCCTTGGACGGCAAGGGGGGAGAGACAGAACTCATGTCGCTCCCAGAAGGTATCGAGTTGGTGGTCCATCCACGCGAGCCAAGTTTCGGTTTTCTCCTCTACGATGAATGTGGAGTGAGCGTTAACCAGTATCTGATGAGGTTGGGCCGGATCACTCGGGCGCCGGTGAGCCCTGAGGGAACGGCGCATCTTTTCTGGGCCGATCAACTCTACTTGTTGGATGACCTATCCCAGACGCCAGAACCCCATTGGGCAATTGTGCCAATCGGGCTTTGGGAACCGCGACCCGCACTGGTGACTCGGCGTCTGGACAGCACGATGGAGTGGAAGCAGCTACTCGGCTACAGCAGCATGGTAGACAAGCGACTGGTGGAACTTCAGGATGGTAGACTCCTCTGGCTTGACATCATCCGCTGGTTCAGCATGCGTGGTGTCACCCTGCGGCCCGCCGATCTGAATGTACCAGCCACGGCCGGAATGAAATCGCTCTCGACGGAGGGGTACTGGCTGGCCTACACCCTGAAGGCGGACGAGAATACCAGTGAGTTGTACGTTCTAGACATAGAGAATAACCGTAGTATCTGGCTACATCGCATTACGGGAGGTGATGGCTTTGGGGAGACAGTTTTCGGTCCAGGGTTCGTCACCCCTTTTCTCACGACGGCGGGGCCCGTCATGCAAGGGCAGGTCTACAGCAACACCCTCCTCTCCCACGATGCCTATCCAACTTATGATACAGCCATCGCGGTGGATTCGTACAAGCTGGAGGGTACTGTAGACCGCCTACATTGGTGCAATGACTGGCGTCTCCTTTACCGTCTCACTCAAGATGGCGAGTCAGTACTGGTGGAAGGCTTTCCCCCCAATCCAACAGTGTTGACGAGCGGAGACGTACAGGTACTAGGATGCATTGACGGATGATTGAATGGAAAGTTCTGGAGGAAGAGCCCCTTCCAGAGGGTGAGATACCGCAGGGAGATTCCGAGCGCCCCCGCTCGCGCTACTGGCGCTTGCTGCTAGCAGGCGTCTTGTTGGTCAGCGCGGTTGTGTTAGGGTGGCGCGTGCGGGAGGGGGAGGCACAGCTAAGAGCGGATGTCGAGCGGGCGGTCCTGCAGGAGGAGCAAGCACTTCGCTTTGGTCTGGTCGAGCAAGCGGGTGAACTGGCGGACCCAGCCGCGCCCGCCGGGTGGCTCGAGCAGTACCGCGAGACATTCCATGACACGCCAGAAGAAGTGCCTGAGCCCGAGGTCACTTCCGTGGAACACGTCCAGGACATTGCATTGGCAACTCTGTCGTATGAAACGAGAGAGGCAACATGGCAGAGCGTCCGCGCGTACCGCCTGGTCGACGGGGCATGGCATCGCACACCGATATCGAAGCAGTGGTGGGGACAAGCCATGCCGCACCATTCAGAGCACTTCACACTGTGGATGGGCGAGCGAGACGGGAGGCTACTCCCACCCGCCGATTTTCTTGCCGAGCTTGAACGCTTTTATGGGACCTACGCTGCCCTATGGCCCGTAGCAACAACCCACTCGATTACGGTTCGCATCGAGCCCGAAGAATGGCACAATGAGGCAACTGTTAGTAGATCCTCCGTTACCGTGAATAGCCCGTGGCTGGCACCATATGACCCTACGGCACCTCTCTCCTCGCTGCGTAGCTACCAACTCGATCTTGTAGATAGAATCGCTGCCTCGGCGGATGAGATCATCCCACGAGGGGGCGCGACGCAGCAATACCTACGGCCCGCGCTGCGGGAAGCATTGGTACGTTATCTCTTCTTGGATGCAGGGGAGCGGGAACAGTACCGCGACTTCGTACGCGCGCAGGCAACAGAAGGCCCTGTTCGGGCTGACCTGACAAGTTTTCCCTATCGTGTTTTCTTTGCTGATTTCATGATCGAAGAAGCGGGCGCCGCTGCGCCGGGACGCTTCATTACCGCCTATGAGTCATCGGGCGATCTGGAGATGGCGGCAACCGCTACGGGGCTTCCCTACGATTTTCTGAAAGAAGGTGCCCTGCAATGGCTCGAAACCGGCCAGCGCCCCTATCGCTCTGCTTGGAGCGCTAGGTACCAAAGGAGAAATGATCTATGGCAGAGGATGGATATGAGTTGAACGAGCGGGGCCTGCCGCCGGTGGAGCGGGCCATGGTGATTATGGCACACCCGGACGATCCGGAGTTTTTTGTGGGTGGGACCATCGCGAAACTGGCGGAGCAGGGAACGGTGGTGCGGGTACTGCTGGTCACGGACGGCTCTAAAGGGTCTGATGATCGCCATATCTCGACGCGCGATCTGATCCGCCTTCGACGGGAGGAGCAGCGCGAGGCAACGAGGCGGTTGGGCGCGGAAGAGGTTATTTTCTTCGACTATCCAGACGGCGAGCTGCGCCACGAGCCAAACGTCGTCCGGGATGTGGTGCGGGAGATCCGTCGCTTCCAGCCGCAGTTGATCCTCACGAATGACCCGCAACGCTTCTATTATGAGAGTGGCTACATCAACCATAGTGATCACAGGACCATCGGGGCCATTGTCCTAGATGCCGTCTTCCCCGCCGCGCGCAACTTCCGCTACTTCCCTGCCCTGCTCGAGGAGGGCTTCGAACCCTGGTATGTGCGCGAGGTCTGGCTCTCCGCACCATTCGAGCCGAACCATGAGGTCAACACCAACGACGTGGCCGACACGCGGCTGCACGCCATCCTTGCCCATTCCTCCCAGATTGGTGATGGCACATGGATCCGCAATCGCTACGCAGAGCAGCGGGAGAAGGGTGAGCCCTTCGTCGAGAGGTTCAAGCGTATCGAGCTTGGTGGCCCACCGGAGCCGGGCGAGGCGGAGCCGCCGAAGGATCATGCGGAGGAGAAGTTTGAGGCGAACGAGTAGGGTTCGGGGAGCGGGGAGCGGAAGGATGAAGGATGAAGGATGAAGGATGACTTATACCAGTTGTGTTTTGAACGTAGTAGACACTTTAGTGTGCACGCCCGACGCACTCACACTAAAGTGTCTACTACGAGCCTTTCTCCGCTGGTTTGTGAGGTTTGGTATCACAACTGGTATTATCTACGGTCGTATTCATTCGTCTGCCTTCTGCCTTTCGTTCACGCCCCTACATCGTGGTAAGGAGTCCTTTCAAGATGGCGATGTGGCGCTGCTTGGCTG
>JALZCF010000603.1 GCA_030863245.1 Chloroflexota bacterium | reverse complement strand
AACTGTGCAGGAGCAAATCCGGCAGAAGTACAACCTACCTGCTATCTACGCGCTTTTTGTGGGCACCATCGAGCCTCGCAAGAATCTCGTCTCCCTCCTAAAGGCGTTCCGTATCACACGAGAGCGACATCCCAATCTCAAGTTGGTACTGGCTGGGAAGAAAGGGTGGTTGTACGAGGAGGTCTTTCAAACCCTACACAAACTTGGGCTGGAGAGTGAGGTTATTCGCTTGGGGTTCGTGCCTGACGAAGATTTGCCTGCCCTGTATAGTGCCGCTCGCTACTTCGTTTATCCTTCGCTCTACGAGGGATTTGGGCTTCCCGTATTGGAGGCACTGGCCTGCGGCACGCCAGTCATCTGCTCAGATCGCTCCAGCCTCCCCGAAGTGGCGGGCGATGCCGCTATCCTGGTCGCACCGGATGAGATTGGCGCCCTTGTACAGGCGATGGAACGTGTTCTAATAGACTCAACGTTGCGGCAGGCGATGCGCGAGAGAGGGATAGAACAGGCAAGGAGATTTAGTTGGGAACGTGCGGCAAAAGAGACACTTGCGCTATATGGGAATACCGATGATGATAAAGGAGCTATCTGCCGCTGAGCCACCCTGGGTAGGAGAAGTCGGATGCTGGTTCAGAGAGGGGTTGACAAGGATGGTATAATGGCGCTAGGGCACAGGCTTCGTGATAGCCATCTTTCTGTCTCCCGCTGCTCGTTCGTCTCCATATTTATTCAGCTCCAACGGAGGTAGCTATGAAAACGCGTGTCGTTCGAGTTATGGTTGTCCTAGCCGTAGTGGTGGTTGCTCTGCTACTGTTCACCATCCCCGTCACGCTGGCAGCGCCCTTCCACTCCGCCACCAGCACCGGCCTCGCAGTCGATTCCAATGACACAGAAGGGGTTATTCACGCCAGACGGAAAATTAGCATCCCGTTTGGTATCGAGGAATCCGCAACATTGGAGGATGCACGCACGATCGAAGTGAGCGGGCATGGCGAGTGCCCTCCCGAGGGCGAGAGCTTCAAGGTGCGGGTGACCGACGTCACGCAGGACGAGGCGCGCGCCAAGAGCCAGTATACCGAGGAAATAGAGTGCACGGGTGGTAAGCAGACCTGGTCGGTCAAGGCGCAAGCCCAAGGCCCAGGCGAGTTTGAGCGGGGGAGTGCGCAGGTGTGTGCGATGGTACTGGTGTTTACAGAAAAGGATGGGACGCTCGTCAGGAAGTGGTGTAAGGAAGTCGAACTCGAATGATGATGCATCTATTCCTTCCGCTGTGTTCTTGCGCGTTCACCTAGCCTGTGTAGTTTCAAGAGCTAGGAGCAGCAGCGGGCTGCACGATATGCCCTTCGAGGTTGCCCCTGCGGTGCTCAATCAGCCACTCCTGCCACAGCTGATTGAGCACCGTAGCATTGGCGCCCCCTCCAACATGTCACGCGCGCCATGGCTCGTGCTCCTAA
The DNA here is from genome assembly GCA_030863245.1 of Chloroflexota bacterium. Lineage (GTDB taxonomy): Bacteria > Chloroflexota > Anaerolineae > Ardenticatenales > Ardenticatenaceae > JALZCF01. The sequence continues at coordinate 2,198 of JALZCF010000603.1, read as the reverse complement.
TCATAACGGCCAAGTCCTGGATATCCCTTGACTCATAGACGAAAAAAGCTACCGGCCTAGTATGTGAACCGACAAGTAAACCCCAACGTCCTCAACATCGCCCACCGCGGTGCTCGTAGCGTCGCGCCCGAGAACACACTCGCCGCAGCACGCAAGGCTCTGGAGATTGGCGCGGATATGTGGGAGCTGGATGTCTGCATGAGCGTGGACGGCGTGCCCTACCTTGCCCACGACGACACGTTGACGCGCACCTCAAACGTCACAGAGATTTTCCCCAACCGTCATCCGTGGGCCTCCCACGCCTTCACATGGGAGGAGATCCAGCAGTTGGACTTCGGTTCCTGGTTCAACCGGCAGGATCCTCTGGGGCAGATCGCCATAGGTAATGTCTCGGAGGCGGAACAGGTAAGCTTCATCGGCGATCCCGCCCCTTCTCTGGAACAGGCTCTGCGCTTCACGCGCGACAACGACTGGCGGGTAAACATAGAGATCAAGGACTTGAGCGGGACGTCCGGTGATGCCACAGTCGTAGAGGAAGTAGTCAGCCTGATCGAAGCATTAGGGATGGAGGAACTCGTCCTCATCTCCTCCTTCAACCATCCCTACCTCAAGCGTGCCAGGGCAGCGAACCCCACGATCCCTACCGCTGCGTTGGTCAACAGGCCCGCGAGTGACCCCACCGCCCTGGTCAAACAACTCGGCGCGCAGGCCTACAACCCCGGGCTCGTCGCCATCCGACCCTCACAAATCCCCGCCATCCGTGATGCGGATATCGACGTGTATGTATGGACTGTCAACGATGAAGCCACCATGCACACCCTCATCCAACACCATGTGAGCGGCATCATCACCGACTTCCCACAAAGGCTTAAGCGGGTTCTCAACAGTCGAGTAGCATAGTACAAAGAAGTGACATAGCGCTCCCGTTTCTGTCGCGGGCGTGTGGTATTCTGGGAGTATGAAGAAGAGGTCAAAATCACCGGAGAAAATCTTCTTTATGTCAATGTCCCGAAATCGCACTTTTCAGAGTAGAAAATCCCCATTTCGGAACATTCGGAACATTCTTCAACTAACCACTACGTCATCACATCGTGCTGCTCGGTCGACTTCGTCGAAAACCCCCTTGCCACACATTCATAAATGCTTTATAGTGTCACTATCCCATCACTGCAGCATAGTTTCAGCACTCTTACATATGCATATCTCCCACTTTCCCCACAGCCATAGGAGGACGTTTCTCTCATGAAGAAGCATCTACTCATCGCCTTTGCGGTCTTCCTATTGTCACTTGGACTCCTAACCCTCTCGATGGCTGCTGTAAACGCGGGAACGACACCCACTGATACATCAGTCGTTTCCTCCCTATATGAGCAGTCTGATCCAGATGAAGAGCGACTGGCTGTGATTGGTGAGGAGACCGGCATGGTAGCCTCGCTAACCAGGACATCCTCTGCCTGTGTAGAGAGTGACGAATACGGAGTATTCCTTTGTCCGGAGGTCGCGCCTGCTAGACGCCCACAACGCGATCCGGAAGCAGCGGCCAGGGCAAGCCATGCGTTTGGCAGGATGGGGGTACTACTTATCCCAGACTCAACCAATGATCGCGTGATGGCCTTCGACCCGGTCACGGGCGATCTGCTCGACGCCGACTTCATTGCGCCCGATCCGGCGCACCTCGCGACCCCCATCAACGCCATTCTCGGCCCAAACGGTAGCAGCATCCTGGTCTCCGATCAGATCAACGACGTGGTGCAGCAGTATGACCTGGATGGAAACTACCTCGGGGTTTTCGCTCCCGCCGGTGGCCCAGACCCCGATATTCTCGATAACATCCGCGGGATCGCGTTGGGTGATAATGGGCACCTGCTTGTAACAGTCGGCGACGGGGCGAATGCGAACGCGGTCGCGGAGTTCGATAGCGATGGCAACTATTTGGGCAACTTCATCGCGAGTGGGGCAGGTGGCCTTGACTCGCCCTTTGATGTCTACCGCTACATGACCAACTGGCTCGTCGGCGGGATCAATAGCGATGCCATTCACGAGTACGATTCCGACGGTACCTTCATCGAAATCTTCGCGCCGATCGACACCTTCCCAGAGCAGATCACGGAAGCGGACAACAGCAACGTGTTGGTCGGCAATTTCGTTGGCGACCAGGAAGGCGTGGTAGAGCTCGCGTCCGACGGGAGCGTTGTCGC
>JALZCF010000594.1 GCA_030863245.1 Chloroflexota bacterium | reverse complement strand
GGACTAGAGGAGGCGGAAGAGGCAGGGCTGGTGGAGTACATCGATCCCAGTGAGGCGTATATCCAGCAGTTGGGGAAGATGGTCGATATCGAGGCCATCAAGCAATCCGGGTATCGGCTCGTTGTGGACCCGATGTGGGGCGTGGGTGCCGGCTGGTTCCCACGCATTCTAGCCCGTGGCACCGTGGAGATCGAGGAGATTCACAACGAGCGCAATCCGATCTTTCCCGAGATGGAGCGGCCGGAACCGATCCCGCCCAACACCGCCATCTGTGAGGCCACGGTTGTCGACATCGGCGCCGATGTCGGCATCCTAACCGACGGAGATGCGGATCGCGTGGGCATCGTCGCGGAAGATGGCTCGTTCGTGAACCAACTCCAGGTCTATGCGCTGCTGGCCTACTACCTTCTGGAGATCCGGGGGGAGCGAGGGGCGATCGTCAAGACGCTCTCCACTACGTCTATGTTGGAAAAACTGGGCGAGCAGTATGGCGTGAATGTCCACGAGACAGGTGTCGGCTTCAAGTATGTCGCCCCGAAGATGGTCGAGACCGATGCCATGATCGGTGGTGAGGAGTCGGGAGGGTATGCCTTCAAGGACCACCTGCCGGAGCGTGACGGCATTCTGGCGGGCCTGATGTTCCTCGATCTGATGGGTCGCAGTGGCAAGAAGCCGACAGAGTTGATCCAGGATCTCTACGAGAAGGTAGGGGAGCACCACTACGGCCGTATTGACGTACATTATCCTCAGGAAAGGCGCGAGGAGATCCAGCGGCGTGTCCGCGAGGCGCGGCCAGAGACAATCGCGGGTTTTCCTGTAGAGCGCATCAACACCACGGACGGCTGGAAGTTCATGCTCGGCGAGGGCGGCGGCTGGCTGCTTATTCGCTTCAGTGGCACGGAGCCCGTCATCCGCGTCTATACGGAGACGAGCAGGGAAGAGGATGTAGAGCGCGTCCTCCGTGCTGGCCTGGAACTCGCTGGAGTCGAGTGATGACGATAGTAGTCCGCGGCACGTGACAACTGTCACAAGCAGGATGACATCTGTCACGTGACAATTGTCATGGGATATGTGAAAATTAGCACAAACACGACGATTCTATGCAGCTGGTAGATACTCATCTCCATCTCGACTTCAAACAATTTGATGAGGATCGGGCCGAGGTGGTGGAGCGAGCGGTGGCCGAGGGGGTCACCGCTATGATCACGATTGGCACCTCACTTGAGACGAGCGAGCGTGCGGTGGAGCTTGCTGAGCAGTTCGAGCCGGTCTGGGCAGCAGTAGGCATTCATCCCAATGATGCCGCCGAGTGGGGACCAGAGACAGACGCAGCGCTGCGCGGATGGACCTCTCACCCGAAAGTGGTCGCGATTGGCGAGATAGGGCTTGACTACTACTGGGAGCGTGTCCCTCACGACGTGCAGCAGCGTGCCTTTGAGGAGCAGCTCAATCTCGCCGCCGAACTCGATCTGCCGGTCATTATCCACGACCGTGACGCGCATGAGGATATCATGGCAACGCTGCGTGGGTGGGTAAGCAGGCTCACGGCTGATAGACATCAGGGTGTGCTACACTTCTTTAGTGGTGATCTGGCGATGGCGGAGGAGGCACTGGACCTTGGCTTTTACCTTGGTACGGATGGGCCTGTGACGTTCAAGAATGCACGCGATCTGCAGGAAGTGATCGCAGCGGTTCCCCTGGAACGTCTCCTTGTAGAAACCGACGCTCCTTTTCTCACACCGCATCCCTATCGTGGTCGGCGCAACGAGCCGGCCTACGTTCGATATGTTGCCGAGCAGGTCGCGGCCCTTCATGGGACAACGATGGAAAAGGTGGCGGCACAGACGACGAGCAACGCGCTTCGCCTCTTCGGCCTAGAGCAAAACGCATGACTGCATCGAACACAAGAGCGCTAGCAACCTTGCCACTTCTTGAGCCGCTTGAGACTGAACTCCAAGCCGTGCTCAACAAGATGCGCAGGGCTGCGATCGTCGAGGTGGAGCTACTGGATGAGGCACTCGCGCACGTGGTGGCAGTGGGGGGGAAGCTCATCCGACCCGCGCTCGCGATTTCCTCCGCCTGCATCTACCGTCAGCCGGACGACAAGGTGATCTCGTTGGCCGCGAGCGTTGAGATGTTACATACTGCCACGTTGGTCCATGATGATATGATCGATGATGCTGCGCGCCGGCGGGGCAACCCGACCCTCCACACCCTCCTCAACCCGACCAGTGCCGTGCTACTCGGCGACTATCTCTTTGCCCAGGCAGCCGCGTGGGCGGCGGAGACAGATAGCATCCGCGTCGTCCGCATCTTCTCCGAGACGCTTATGACGATCGTGCAGGGTGAACTTCGGCAGATGTGGGCGCAATTCGATCTGGAGCGTGCCGCTGAGGATTATCAGGCACGTATCTACGGCAAGACCGCCGCCCTCTTTGCAGCCGCTTGTGAGGCAGGCGGCGTGCTTGGCGGTGCACCAGAGGAGGAGATACAGGCACTGCGGGAATATGGACGCCTCTTCGGTCTGGCTTTCCAGATCGTGGACGATGTACTTGATTACGTGGGTGATGCCGCTCAGATGGGCAAACCGGTAGGAGGCGATTTGCGGCAGGGGAACATTACACTACCTGCCATCCTTTACCTCCGTGATTACGATGATGACAACCTCGCCGAGCGTTACTTCGAGGACCGCCACCTCACTTCTGCCGAGGTAGATGAGGTAGTGAGTCGTGTCGTTGGGTCGCCAGCCCTGCAGGATTCCCTCACGACTGCACAACGCCTGATCGAGGACGCCAAACGAGAGCTAACCAAGCTTCCGCCCAGTCCTCACCTTGAGCGGCTGCGAGAGCTGGGCGACTACATCGTGCGTCGCAACATCTAACGGGGTCGCTCGCTACTGGGTGCCCTCTTGTGGTGGGGGAGGAGGGAGTTACGCTCTCCGTTATCATCGTATCCTGGAACACGCGTGAGTTGCTGCGGCGCTGTCTGGCAAGCTTAGAGGCAGGGCGGGGCGATCTGGCATTGGAGGTTATCGTCGTAGATAATGGCAGCCATGATGGCACGCCGGAGATGGTGCGAGATGAGTTCCCGCAGGTAATGCTACTTGAGCCGGGCATCAATCTGGGGTTCGCAGGGGGTAACAACTGGGGGCTATCGCAGGCAACAGGCCAGTGGCTGTTGCTCCTCAACCCGGATACAGAAGTGATCGGGGACGCGCTGTCGACTCTGGTGAGCTTCTTACAGATGCACCCGAGTATCGGGGCCGTGGGTCCGCAAATCTTTTACGCCAACAGCTCGCGACAGATCACGTGCCATCGCTTTCCCTCACCTTTCACACTCTTCTTTGCTAGTACGCCCCTTCATCCCTACATCCGACCCGCGCTGCGCTGGTACTACATGGAAGATCAGCCTATTGATCAGCCCCATCCAGTCGATTGGCTTTCCGGCGCCGCACTCCTCGTACGCCGAGAGGTCTACGAGATGGTGGGGGGATTCGATGAGCGGTTCTTCATGTACTTTGAAGAAACGGACTGGCAACGGCGCATCAAGGCGGCAGGGTGGTCCGTCTGGTATCTCCCCGATGCTACGATCCGGCACCATGAAGATGCGTCAAGCGGTCAGGTTGTTGCGTTGCGCCATATCCGCTTCAATCAGAGCAGGCTTTATTACACCGAGAAGTGGCACGGCACGCGACTAGCCGCGCTGCTCCGATTCTGGCTCCTCTTCCTTTTCATGGTCGAATGGCTCAAGGAGGCGGCAAAGTGGCTGCTCGGCCACAAGCGCCCGCTCCGTGCGGAACGAATACGGGAATATGGGCAGTTGCTCCGTTCGTTCTTTCATCTCCCCCATGCAGGTTCTGTACCTAACGGGTGAGTTTCCACCCATGCGAGGGAGCGTGGGGGATCACACGGCGCGCCTCGCCACCAAGGTGGCCGAACAAGGACATGAGGTGGGAGTCCTTACCTCCATCCGGGCTCGCGACGGCGAAGACAGGGAGGGGCTACGGATCTGGCCACTGATGGAGCATTGGGGGCTCTCTGCCTGGCCCGCCCTCTTTGAGGTGGTGCGCGAGTACGAGGTGTTGCATCTGGAGTATCAGGCTGGTGCGTTTGGAATGGGGCTGGCACCCCAATTCCTAGCGGATGGGGTACGACTGTTGACGGGTGGCAAGCCGTTTGTCACCACGTTCCATGACCTGTTGGTGCCCTACCTCTTCCCGAAGGCGGGACGATTCAGAGAGTGGTCGGTGCGACACCTCGCACGTGCGTCGGATGCGGTGGTGGTAACCAATGCAGAGGATGCGGCGATCGTGCGTGAGTGGGGAGTCCACCGACTCCGGCAGATTCCGATTGCCTCCCCATTGCCATTAGAGCTCTCTACGGATTGGGATCGTGATGCCTGGCGCGCCAGGTGGCAGGTGGGGCCGGAGCAGAAACTGATCGTTCACTTCGGATTCATCAATCGAGCGAAGGGTGTGGAGGCCTTGCTGCGTGCCTATGACGGGCTCCTACGAGCTGGTCAGCCCTATCGACTCCTCATGGCAGGGGACCCGCTCGGGGCCAGCGACCCTTCGAACCGGCACTACCTTGCGGAGGTCGAGGCGCTCGCTGAGGAGTTGAACCTGCACGAACCATGGCTCAAATGGACAGGTGATCTATCCGAAGAGGAGTTGATCCAGGCCATTCTGGCCGCCGACCTGATCGTGCTGCCCTATCGTGACGGAGCGAGTTTACGTCGCTCGACGCTCATCATGTCCCTCTCGCTAGGCCGCCCGGTGATTACGACGCAGCCGACTACCCCTATTCCCTTTCTCAAGGATGGGGAGAACATTGCTTTCGTGCGGCCCGACGATCCCAGCGATCTGGCGCGGCGAATCGCGTTGCTGCTTCGCTACGAGCCAACGCTACGACGTCTGGAACGCGGTGCCCACGAGCTCCGTCGATACTTCGATTGGGAGCGCATTGCCCAGCAGTACATCGATCTCTATCAGTCGCTACTCGATGGCACCTCGTCAGAGCTAAGGCAAGGATGAAGGTTTTCGTCATCACGCTCGATCCTCTTTCTAGCCATCGCACGCACGCGTCGCGTCCGCTACGTGCGATTCCCGATTTCCAGAAGAGAGGGCATGAGGTCTATGTAGCGGCGCCCCTGGTGGGCGTTGCGGGCGAGATCCGGAGGGCTCTGGACGTGCAGGGAGTGCTACCTCTGTATGATGTGACAGCAACTACCTGGGGGCGGCTGATCCTCAACGCGTACCGTGTCGCATATTGGGGACAGCAGTGGAAGCCCGAGATCTACCTGTCGATTGGAGCGCGTAGCGCAACGCTGGCGCATGGCAGTCGTGGGGCGACGGGGGGCTACGGACTGTCTGTATTAGTGCTACCAGCTCTATGCTACGAGTCAGGTAGCAAAGTAGGGGGCTTCATCGAGTGGCGCGCGATCCACGAATGCGATCGTCTCATCACCTACGATGCCGATTTCGCTGACCGCCTGGTAATCGATTACGGGGCTCGTGGGGGCGATCTCACACTGCTCACTGGAGACGAGAGTGATTCCCTCGCCACTATCTGCGAGGCTTACGTAAGGGAACCACCCGGATTTCACCGAGGGTAGTGTGGGTAGCGGGACGATGGCACAAATGTGCACCTACTCATCGTTGCTTCCGCGCTTGACAACAAGCGCCAAACATAGTCGCATGCGACCACGAAAAAGGGGGCGGAACCACAGACGCGTTCCGCCCCTGCATCTGGTACTATGTACTTGGTGACGGTGCCTCCGTTTCCCCGCCGCCACGCGTCTACCTCATCACGCGGTGATGGGCACCTACAGCAACCATCTCATATCACAGGACTCCTAAGAAACCTCCGTAGCTGAGCCTGGTGCTGGCACGACCTCCAGGCCCAGCTGCTTCGCTCTACGTTTGAGATTATTAATGGCGCGCTGCTTGGCTTGGTCATCATAGTAGTCCGCCCCGAGGTCATGGTAGGGCGTGCGGTCGCGTAACATGGTATAGATGATGCGGGCTAACTTGTGGGCAGTGGCAGTGACGGCTTTGGCCGGCCCATGTTTAGCACGGATGCGGCGGTAAAAAGCGCCCACGGCACTCTGACTGCGACTGACACTTTGGGCGGCCAGGCGTAACGCGGTGGCCGCGCGGTTCTGCGTCCGCTTGGTGCGCTGGCGTAACAATTTGCCACCCGACATGTCATGCTGCGGGGCCAGGCCCAACCACGAGGCAAAATGCTTGACGGTGGGCCAGCGGCTCATGTCCAGCCCGACTTCGGCCACAATCGTCTGGGCGGTCAAGACATCAATCCCATCAATCGCGGTCAGGTCGACGCCCGTTAGCTGGTACAACTGGTGGCGCAGGTCAAAGGTGGGCGTATTCTTGGAGCGGCGCTTGCGTGGGGCGGGGGGTAAGGGCGGTTGGGCGGGGTCCACTTGGGACTCGAAGGCAGTATAACACTGTTCGATTTGCGCGTCGCACGCCGCCACCTTCTCACTATACACGTCATATAACTCGAGGGCTTGTTGGAGCACAAAGAGATGCTCCGACTTGTAGTGCCCCTCTAGCGCCTTGGCGATATCCGCTTCACTTTTAGCACAACAGACATGGCGATAGCGCGCCAGGACGTGCGGGTCGTGTTCGCCCGCCACAATCGCGCGGATGATCTGCAAGCCGGTCTGACCAGTAATATCCGTCAACACGTTGGTCAGTTGCAGGTTCATCAAGTGCAGCGCTTTCTGCATGTGTTGGATGTGTACGGCACGCGCTTGCAGCAGCGTCTCGCGATGGCGCACCAAGCTGCGTAGGGCACAAATCTCCTCCGGTGGGCGGAAGGAGGCCGACAGCAGGCCATAGGTGTGTAACTGCTGAATCCACTGACAATCGAGCAGATCGGACTTGCGCCCGGTTACGTTTTTGACCTGTTTGGCATTGACCAACTGGACCGCCAAGCCACGTGCTTCGAGGATCTCGTAGAGCGGAATCCAGTAAATGCCGGTCGATTCCATGGCCACCGTCTCCACCCCGCAGGCCTCCAGCCAATCCGCTATGGCCTGTAAGTCCATCGTAAAGGTGCCAAAGACCCGCACCGCTTCCGCCGAGCGCCCGGCAGGCACCGCCACCCATATTTCAGCCGCCCCTACATCCACCCCCGCCGCATGCAGATTCAGTTGTTGCAGGCAGTCCACAGTGGGCAGCGGGGTCGGGGTGCGCGTGCGGCGCGGCTGGCGTACGGTGAGGGATACGGATGATTGAGACATTACTTAACCTCCTTCATACTTCCATCGGGTGGGTAACGTGTCGTTCAGACCCGATTCGGTGCTGTTTGTCGTACGCTCCTAAACGGGGTCCCCGCAGGGCCACCAGTGCCTAAACCACCCCGAACCGGAACCTTACTTTTGAACGGACTCGCTGGTACCATTGTCAGGCCGGTCTTAACTGTCTGAACGACGCTTATCATACCTCCATCTCGCGTAGATGGGTTTCTTCCACCGTGAAGGAGCCTGCAAGGCTCCTCGAGTTACTTTTGAGGAAATGCTGTCCTGTGGCGCCCTAACCATCGGTCTCTTCCTGTTCGGTATCGGCGGCTAACGTGCATGGCTCTAGCCGGCCTGACTCCCAGTGTCGCCTTCTTCCTAGCACTGGTTCTTGCCTGGTGGCTCGTCGGCTAGAAACTCTGGTCGGAGGCACGTGAGGGAGGGCGGTTACTTGCGCCACGCCCCACCC
>JALZCF010000586.1 GCA_030863245.1 Chloroflexota bacterium | reverse complement strand
CAAGCGCCCTGCTGAGTGCCACCGTTGCTGTGCGACCAGCCAGCCTGCTCTTTGTGCCGCTGTTTGTTATACCACTCTGGACGCGGCAACCAGGAATCGGATTGAAGCGGCTGCTTGCCTTTACCATGCCGCTGGCACTCACCGTGGCAGTGCTGCTGGCCTACAATCAATGGCGCTTTGGCGCCCCGCTCGAGTTTGGGTACTCCGAATCGTTTGACCGATCGCCTCTGGTGGGATTAGGGGGCTTTCTCCTCAGCCTGGACCGGAGCCTCTTTCTTTTCGCGCCACCGCTCGTGGCCCTCGTCTGGTCCGTCCCCGCCTTTCTAAGACGGCACGGCATCTGGGGCTGGATCCTGCTCTCCCTCGGGCTTCTCTCCCTCCTGGTCTATAGTACGTGGCCTGTCTTCTGGGGGGGGCCGGTATGGGGACCGCGCTATCTGCTGCCCATGCTACCATTGTTGGTGCTCCTGCTTGCGCCAACCGTAGAGAGTGCCTGGGCGAGCAAGGGGTGGCAGCGATGGGCCTTGGCTGCCCTATCGTTCTTGGGAGTAGCGATCCAGCTTCCCGGCGTGCTCTGGAACTCGCTACCCGCGACCCAAGTACTGGGGCAGCGGTACCCCCTCTGGCTCCTCCGTCCACGAGGAGAGTGGCTGGATGTTGCATGGCTGCGAGAGGGCAACCTCGTGCCGCTGCTCCTGGCGGTTGGGCTCATGCTGCTGGCACTTCTTACGCTCCGTTGGCCGCGCCGCGACCTACTCACAGGGGCAACATTTACGGCAGTCATTAGCTCGTTGCTGATGCTTGGCTGGCTTGGGCAGTCAGATTTGGGCTACCAGAACCATCCCGCCTACGATTCGGTCATGACACAAGTCGCAGCACGCGGCCAGCGGGGCGATGCTCTGTTGCTCAACCCTGCGCCATACCAGGAACCCATCGCACAACTCCTCTGGTTCATGAACGAGCCAAGTGTGACCATACCACTCTATGCGCTCTATCGTGAACCACGTGAGGAGGCGACGGTGACGGCCGAGCGGGTAATCCGTCTACTGAATGAGTACGAGCGGCTCTGGCTACTCACTGCAGGGGTTGGACCAGGTGATCCGAACAGCACAGCAGAACAACTGCTAGCTCAACAAGCCCCACTCGTTGACACGGCGTGGCTGGAGGAGGGGTACCGCCTTACGCTATTCGAACATGCCCGCCCGCCTATAGCCTCAGGCGAAGTGGAAGTCACGTTGGGCGATACCGTCATGCTCGAGCAGTGGGCGGTGGCAGAGGGCGTAACGCCAGGCATGCTCCAGCTCACCTTCCAATGGCGGCCCCTTATCTCGCTGGAAGAGCTATCGCTGCACACCTTTGCTCAGCTATTGGACGAGCAGGGACAACTCATTTCAGGGTGGGATAGCGTCCCGCAGGCCGGCTTCGCCCCTCTCGTGTGGCAGCCTGGCGAGCGCTTCGAGGAGCATATCACTCTCCGCCTGCCCTCTGGAGCACCGCGCTCCCTCCGTCTCATCGTCGGAATGTACGATTCCACTACGGGCAAGCGCCTGCAGAGAGCGGACGGCGCGGAGTTTGTGGAACTGTTGATGTTTGATTGGCCAGATCAGTGAAGAACCATCGTCACCTCGCCGTAGGCGTCTTCTTCATGGCGCTTGCGCTCTACCTGCTGACTTACGTGGGCGCGTTCAAGATCAACGATGAGCGAGCCCTGTTCAGTAGCATGGACAGTCTATGGAAGCGTGGTGAATTCACGACGAACCAGATTTATTGGGATTACACCAACGTTGGCATGCTGACGACGACCGGTGAGATGGTGCCCAATTACGAACCGGCGCAGATCGTGCTCGCACTGCCGCTCTACCTTTGGGGTCTTGCCCTCGACGCGACAGTGCAGGCCGTGATGATGTGGGGCGCGTTGGTGACGGCGGCCTCTGTGGCGATGGTTTACCTGACCGTGCTGGAACTAGGGTACGGACGGCGGACCAGCGCCCTAGCGGCTTTCGTCTTCGGTGCCGGGACGATCGTGTGGGCGTACAGCAAGACCTTCTATCGGGACCCACTAGCGATGCTGGCCTACCAGGTCGCCATCTACGCGCTGTTGCGCTACCGCCCGCCACGGGGGCGCGGGTGGATGTGGCCTGCCGTGATGGGAACGGCACTTGGCGTGGCGCTCACGACTAAGCAGGTGAGCGTGGCGCTCATTCCTGCGTTGCTCCTCCTCGTCGCGGTGTACGAGTGGCGCCGGCCTGGCCGCATGGGGGAGCGGGTGCGCACAGCCCTGGCGGCGCTCATCCCGTTGGCGGTTATCCTGCTCCTCTATCACCTTTACTACCAGCAGACGCTCGCGGGCGTGGAGCTGTTTGCTCGTGATCTTTCCGACTCGCTCACCAACCCCCAGCTCTCCAGTTCCGACCTGTCGCGTATGACGCGGGCGGCGCTAGGACTGACCATAAGTCCCTTTCGAGGCGTCTTCTGGTATGCACCCGTGCTGCTGCTCGCGCTTGTCGGTGTCATACCGTTTTTGCGACGTCATCCGTGGGAGGGAATGGCGTTCGGCGGTATCTTCGTCGCACATCTGATTGGTTACAGTCGCTACCTGCACTGGGCGGGTGGCGCGGCCTGGGGCTCGCGCTACATGCTCGCCACCATCCCCTTCCTGGTCATCCTTGCCGCGCCCGTCTTTGCGTGGCTAGTGGAAAGACCTGATGCAAAGCGCTCGTTGGGGGAGCGACTCGCTGCCGCGGGCATCGTGCTCATCATTGCCCTGAGCGTCGCGATCCAGATCCCTGGGGTTACGATTGATATGGTGACCTTCGAGCACCAGTACTTTGCAGAGCAAGGGCCAATCTGGGGTGGTATTGGCGAGGCGATCGATGCGACCTATCTCTCGCCAGCCTCCTCTGCCGTGCTGGGCAACTTTCGACTGCTGCGGGCCGGTACCGAGCCACTAGACGTGGCATGGGTGCAGCGCCGGGATCAGGGAACGTGGGCGTTTGCATCCGCTGCGCTCCTGCTCTCCCTGTTCTATCTGGGACTGACCGTTGCTGTTCTGTTTATGATGTGGCGCAGATCGGACATGACGAAGGGATTGGGAGCCGGGCTTGCCGTCGTGACAGTCGCTGTGATGTCGCTCCTGCTGACGATCTACCGTGAGGGGGACGGGCGCTTCGATCCGTACAACGTAGACCGCTTCCTTGAGCCGATGCTAGCCACTCTGGAGGAGGCCCCTTGTGAGCCTCGGACATTGGGCGAGCCGCGCCACTGCGATGCTGTCATGATCGTCCCCGACCCCCTGCTGACCGATTACTTCCTGAGCTACCTGCGTGCCCCGCTTCCCTGGTATGCCCTCCCTACCGAGCCAGCAACAGAGGATATTCAGCTACTGGACCAGCTCGTCCAGCGTTATCCCACGATCTTGCTGGTGCGCGACCGTAGTGCGGCGGCGGACGACACCCAGGGACGGCGAACGGTCGAGCGTTACCTAACGGAACATACCAACAAGGTGACGGAGGAGCAGATCGAGAGTTGGGCGCGCCTGATTCGTTTCTCGGCAGCTGGCACACCCACCGAACGGCTCGCCGACACACAGTCACTGGGCGAGATGACACTCGTTGGGGCCGAATTGCGAATCCAGGATGAGCAGGCCACGCCCCTTCGGGTGGACGAGGTGGACCATGGGCCTGATGAACCGTTAGCGGATGGTCAGGTCCAGGCAGAGACAGGCGATGTGCTGCAGATCGACCTGCGTTGGCGGGCCGACGCCTCGCCCGAAGCGAACTACACTGTCTTCGTCCAACTCCTCGATAGCGCTCTTCAGGTCGCGCTCCAGCGTGATCGCTGGCCCGGCGATGGCTTGTACCCGACAGCCTCTCTCGAGGTGGGCCAGACCATTACCGACAACCTTGCACTGCCACTTGATCTCCCCCCTGGCTCCTACCGTCTCATCGTCGGCCTCTACCGTAACGATATCGAGGGATTCCCGCGCCTCATTGGCCCCGCAGGGGATCACATTGAACTGGCGGAGGTGGAGATACAGTGAAGGCGGATCCACTATCACGCTCCCCGCTCCCTGCTCCCCGCTCCACGAACTCCGCTCCCCCCTCCACGTTGAGCAAGCGGCTTCTACAGGGGACTCTTTTGACCAGGCTCTGGCCACTCCCCCTCGTGGTCCTGCTCACGCTGCCCGCGATGTGGCCTTTTTTGGCGCATCAGGGATAC